>JAEZCD010000007.1 GCA_023430145.1 Pseudomonadota bacterium | reverse complement strand
AAGGAAGGCCCCCTCACCCAACCTGCTTCGCAGGGCACCCTCTCCCGCGAGGGGAGAGGGAAGAGAAGAAACATCGCCCCCCTCACGCGGCGATGAACTCGTTCCACTTGCGGACCATGTAGCGGTCCTCGTCCATCACCGCGTTCCAGCAGGCGACCTTGCCCATGCGGTCGGCGAAGGAGCCGCCGTCGCGGACCGAGCCGACCTTCTCCATCACCTTGCCGTCCGGATTGGTGATGTCGCTCTTGGCCGGCTGGCCCTCCATCCAGAACGCCCACTCGTCCGGCGTCATGTTCTCCTTGGCGGTGTCGAGCACGGCCGAGTAGTAGCCCTGGCGGTTGAGATAGGCGCCGACCCAGCCCGACAGGTACCAGTTGATGTATTCGTAGGCGGCGTCGAGCTTGGCGCCCGACAGGTGTTTCGCGAGCCCGAGGCCGCCGCCCCAGGCGCGATAGCCTTCCGCGAGCGGCTGGTAGACGCACGGGATGCCCTTCGACTTCACCGCCGTGACCGCCGGCGACCACATCGACTGGATGATCACCTCGCCCGAGGCCATCAGGTTGACCGACTCGTCGAAGCTCTTCCAGAAGGCGCGGAACTGGCCGGCCTTCTTGGCGTCGGTGAGGAAGGCGATCGTCTTGTCGATCTCCGCCTTCGTCATGTTGCCCTTGTCGCCGTACTTCATCACGCCGGCCGACTCGCAGATCATGGCGGCGTCCATGATGCCGATCGAAGGGATGTTGAGGATCGCGGTCTTGCCCTTGAAGGCCGGATCCATGATGTCCTTCCAGTGCGTGATCGGCCGGCCGACGAGATCGGGACGGATGCCGAGCGTGTCGGCATTGTAGATCGTCGGGATCATCGTCATCCACTGCGTCGGCTCTTTGGCGAACTTGGTCGAGGCCTTGCCCTCGACGAAGCCGACCGTGTGCGGCGCGGTGCCCTGCGCGATGGTCGAGTCCGGCGTCAGCTTGCCGGTGATGAAGATCGGCACGATCTTGTCGAAATACTTGATCTTGCTGGTGTCCATCGGCTGCATGACGCCGGCCGGGAACACCTTCTTGCAGATCCAGTATTCGATGTCGGCGATGTCGTAGGAGTCCGGCTGCGTCACCGCGCGCTGGGCGACGGCGTCGGAGTCGAGCGCCGTCATCTGCAGCGTGATGCCGAGATCCTGCTTGCAGCGGTCGGCGATGGCGTTGAGGTTGGAGACGCCGGTGCCGAACTGGCGCAGCGTGATGTTGCTCTGCGCCCAGATGGTCGGGAAGCCGGTGATGGCGCCCGAGCCGGCGGCGAGGCCGACCGCCGCCGCCGAGCCCTTCAGCACCTGCCGCCGCGACACGCCGGCAAGCTTGTCGTCCGCACGATCCGTCATCGCATTCTCTCCGCTTGTTCTTCTGGGAAAAGTCACGCTGCCGGCTCGAGCACGTGCACGTGCTTGAGCGACCAGGAGACCGGCACCGCGTCGCCGATCGCCGGCGTGTCGGCGTCGAGCTCGCGCTCGGTGAGGTCGGCGCAGAACTCGTCGAGGCCCGGAGCCTCGAGCGACAGGCGCGTGCGCGCGCCCTGGAACTCGACGCCGCGCACGAGCGCGGTGAGGCCGAGGCCGGGCTCGGTCGCCGGCTTCAGCCGCATGCGGTCGGTGCGCAGGGAGACCGCGATCGGCGCCCCGGCCTCGGCGGCGCGCTCGGTTCGCGGCGCCGTGAAGGCGAGGCCTTCGGGGGTCGCGAACTCGACGAGGCCGTCGCGGACCGAGGTGATGCGGCCGGCGAGCACGTTCTGCTCGCCGATGAATTTCGCCACGAACGCCGTCGCCGGCTGGCTGAAGACCTCGCGCGGGGTGGCGGCCTGCTCGATGCGGCCGGCATTCATGACGACGACGAGGTCGGCGAGCGCCATCGCCTCCTCCTGGCTGTGCGTCACGTGCACGAAGGAGATGCCGAGCTGCCGCTGCAGGCGCTTCAGCTCCTGGCGCATGCGGATGCGCAGGAAGGGGTCGAGCGCCGACAGCGGCTCGTCGAGCAGCAGGACCTGTGGATCGGTGATGAGGGCGCGGGCGAGGGCGACGCGCTGCTGCTGGCCGCCCGAGAGCTGCGCCGGCCGCCGGTCGGCCATCGCCTGCAGCTCGACGAGCTCCAGCATCTGCATGGCCCGCGCCCGCCGTTCCGGCTTGGCCATGCCGCGGATCTTGAGGCTGAAGGCGACGTTGTCGACGAGACTGAGATGCGGGAACAGCGCGTAGCTCTGGAACATCATCGCCGTGCCGCGCTTCGCCGGCGGCAGGTCGGTGACGACATGGTCGCCGATGCGGATATCGCCGCTCGACACCTCCTCGTGGCCGGCGATCATGCGCAGCGTCGAAGTCTTGCCGCAGCCGGAAGGCCCGAGAAGGCAGCAATAGGTGCCGGCCTTGATCTTCAGACTGATGGCCTCGACGGCGACGACCGCGCCGTAGCGCTTGGTCACCGCAGCGAGATCGACGTCCGCGCCATTGCTCATGCAGGCCTCTCCCGGTTGCAGCGCAGCAAGGCCCGTGCCAGCACCTCGCCCGCACTCGGCGCATCGAGGATGCCCGGAAATTGAGCCACGTGTCGCAGCGGGGCGCAACCGAGGCGCCTGAAATTTCATCATTCGCCTCGAAGCGTGTGCGCTGCTATTCTGATTGGCTCACGCCCGGCCCAGCCGGGCGTTTGCGGTACAGCGCTTGCAGGAACACCTCTTTCCGTTGCGGCCGGTCCGGCCGCGGGACCTCGACATGAGCAGTCTGACCAACGAGCCGCGACCGGTTCCCCCGCCGATCGTTCTCGCCACCCATCCCGGAGCCTCCGCCGGCAAGCCGCTGCCGACCGTCTGGGGCGCCGCCGAGCCGCGCGAGCGCGGGCCGATCGCCGTCGCGCCCGGGCAGGGTGCCGGCCGCAACGCCATCGGCGCGCATTCCGGCTCCTACTCCCTCTATCGCGCGCTCGCCGTCGCCTCCGGCCAGCTGCCGGCCGCGCACAAGCCCGACCTCACCGACACCGCGCCGGCCGAGCGCATCGGCCCCTTCCCGCAGTGGAGCGCGCCGGATGCGATCGTCTCGCTCGACCCGTGGGGCCACGTGACGAGCGAGGTGTTCGCCGAGTGGATCGCCGCCGGCTACGACATCAGGCCGACGATCGCGGTGACCAAGGCGCACATCAACATGCCGGAGATCGCCGAGGCGATCCGTGCCGGCCGCATCGTGCCCGACGGCACCATCGTCACCGCGGGCGGCAATGTCCGCGTGACGAAGATCGCCGTCGAGCCGGTCTGGCTGCTCGCCGGCGTCGCCCGGAGATTCGGCATCTCCGAGACCGTGCTGCGGCGCTCACTGTTCGAGCAGACCGGCGGCATGTTCCCGGAGCTCGTCACCCGGCCGGACCTGAAATACTTCCTGCCGCCGATCGGCGGCACCACCGTCTACCTGTTCGGCGACCCGGCCCGGCTCGGCAAGCCGGAGACGAAGATCGCCTGCCGCGTGCATGACGAGTGCAACGGCTCGGACGTGTTCGGCTCCGATATCTGCACGTGCCGGCCGTATCTCGCGCACGGCATCGAGGTCTGCATCCGCACCGCGCAGGAAGGGGGCGTCGGCGTCGTCGTCTACAATCGCAAGGAGGGCCGCGCGCTCGGCGAGGTGACGAAGTTCCTCGTCTACAACGCGCGCAAGCGGCAGGCGGGCGGCGACCGCGCCGACGCCTATTTCCAGCGCACCGAATGCGTCGCCGGCGTGCAGGACATGCGCTTCCAGGAGCTGATGCCGGATATCCTGCACTGGCTCGGCATCTCGCGCATCGACGAGCTGGTCTCGATGAGCAACCTGAAATACATGCCGATCGTGGCGAGCGGCATCGAGGTCGTCAGCCGCGTGCCGATCCCCGAGGAGCTGATCCCGCCGGACGCGGCCGTCGAGATGGATGCCAAGAAGGCGGCGGGCTATTTCACCGATCAGGTTCCGGATGCGATCGAGCTCGGCAAGCCCAAGGGCCGCGGCCTCGAGGGCTGATCCGGTGGATGAAGCATCGCGGGCGCTCGCCTTCCTGCGCACTCCGGCGGCCGTTCGCGCCCGCGCCAACGCGCTGTTCGACCTCGCCGAGCGCGGCGAGCTCGAGCACATGCGGCTCGACCTCTCGCGGCTCGATGCAGCCGCCGACTTCGTCGCCGAGGTGATCTGCGAGAACTATCCGGGTCTCGACATCCCCTATCACGCGCGCTGGCGGCATTTTTCCGCTGGCGGCATCGACCGTTGGGGCGAGCTGCGCGGGCGCCTCGCGGGACGCGACGCGCAGGAGATCGCCCGGCTCCGCATCGACCTGTGCGTGCCGAGCGTCCTGCTCGATGCCGGCGCCGGCCCCGAATGGCGCTACCGCGAAGCCGAGACGGGAGAGAGCTTCGCCCGCTCCGAGGGCCTGGCGGTCGCGAGCTTTCGGGCCTTCGAAGCCGGGCTGTTCTCGGGCGATCCGGATAACCCGCTGCGCGCCGACGCGGCCGGCCTCGTCGCGCTGACCGAAGGCTCGCTGGCGGATGCCTTCCAGGCCGGGCCGGGCAATCCGCTGCTCGGCCTCGATTCCCGCGCGCTGCTGATGCAGCGGCTCGGCATCGCGCTCCGCGCCCGGCCGGACCTGTTCGGCGAGGATGCGCGGATCGGCAATCTGTTCGACGCGGTGCTCGAGCGTGCGGATGGTGGAAGCGTCGAGGCCGAAACGATCCTCGCCGTGATCCTCGAGGGCTTTGCCGATGTCTGGCCCGGCCGCGACATGCTCGGCGGCGCCAATCTCGGCGACGTCTGGCGGCACCGCGCGCTGCCGGCCGAGACCACCGGCGGCCAGTTGGTGCCGTTCCACAAGCTGTCGCAGTGGCTCACCTATTCGTTGGCGGAAGTGTTCGAGGACGCGGCCGTGCCGGTCACCGGCATCGATGCGCTGACCGGCCTGCCCGAGTATCGCAATGGCGGCCTGTTCCTCGATCTCGGCGTGCTCGCCTTGCGCGATCCGGCGCTGGCGCAGACCGAGCTGCCGGTCGGCCACGAGGCGGTGGTCGAGTGGCGGGCGCTGACGGTGGCGCTGCTCGACCGCATCGCTGATCCGATCCGGGCGCGGCTCGGCCGCAGCGCGCAAGAGATGCCGCTGGCGCGCATCCTCGAAGGGGGAACCTGGGCCGCCGGGCGGCGGACAGCGCAAAAGCTTCGCGGCGGCGCGCCGCCGCTGCGCATCGTCAGCGACGGCACGGTGTTCTGAGGGAGCGAGAATGGACAGCGCCGAGTTTCCGAACGTTCGGGTGGTCGACCATCCGCTCGTGCAGCACAAGCTGACGCTCCTGCGCAGCAAGGACGCCTCGACGGCGAATTTCCGGCGCCTCGTCAGCGAGGTGAGCCTCTTGCTCGGCTACGAGGTCACGCGGGATCTGCCGCTCGAGATGGTGGACATCGAGACGCCGCTCGAGCCGATGCGCGGGCCGCTGCTGGCCGGCAAGAAGCTCTGCTTCGTCTCCATCCTGCGCGCCGGCAGCGGCATTCTGGACGGGCTGCTGGAGCTCGTGCCCTCGGCCCGCGTCGGCCATATCGGCCTCTATCGCGACCCCGAGACGCTCACCCCGGTCGAGTATTACCTGAAGGTGCCGGAGGACATCCACGAGCGCCTCGCCGTGGTCGTCGACCCGATGCTGGCGACCGGCTACTCGGCCGCCGCCGCCGTCAGCCGGCTGAAGGCGGCGGGCGCCAAGAATATCCGCTTCGTCTGCCTGCTCGCCGCGCCCGAAGGCCTGCGGGTGTTCGCCGACGAGCATCCGGACGTGCCGGTCTTCACCGCCGCCATCGACCGCCAGCTCGACAGCCACTCCTACATCCGCCCCGGCCTCGGCGACGCCGGCGACCGCCTGTTCGGGACGAAGTAGGCGGGCAGCGCAGGGGGGTGCCCCGCAAGCCGGCCGGCCATCAGAACGTGATCCGCTTGCCGACCGCGAGCGGCGCCAGCCGGTCGGTGCCGAAGGCGTTGCAGAGCGCGGCGACCGCGCGCCAGCCGGTGCAGTGGCCGGCCAGCACGTAAGCCGGGTCGAGCGCGCGCAGGGCCTCGACCGTTTCGGGGATGATCTTCTCGTTCGCCCCCGACAGGTGGAAGCCGCCGATGACGGCGTGGATCGGCCGGTCGGGGAAGCAGTCGCGGGCATGCGTCAGCACGTTGACGATGCCGGCATGCGAGCAGGCGGAGAAGACGACGAGCCCCTTCTCCGCGACGTCCACGGCGATGTAGCGCTCGTCCATGATCAGCTCGTCCGGCTCCCACCCGCTGCCGTCGAGCCGCAGCCGGTGCTGGCCCGGCAGGCCGCGCTCGAAAGGCGTCACGCGCGGGATCTCGCCGCTGACGAACACCATGCCGGCCGCGATCGACTGCGGCTCCCGGGTGCTGACGACATCGGCGCCGTATTCGGTCAAGGCCACAACGCTCGGCACGGCCTCCAGCGGCAGCATGCCGCCGTCCGCCTGCCGCGTCGCCCGTTGGCGGAACATGTCGGGATGGGCGTGGAAGCGCACGTCCTTGGCGCCGTTGCGATCCCGGATGAGCTGGAGCGCCCGCAGCATGCCTGCGGCGTGGTCGAAGTGGCCATGCGAGAGCACGATCTCGGTGACCGCGCCGAGATCGACGCCGAGGCGGGAGACGTTCTGCTCGAAGACGCGGTCCTCCGGGCCGCTGTCGAACAGGATCGTCCGGGTCTCGGTGCCGCGCCGGATGCTGACCAGGCAGGACAGGCCGTGCGCGGCGCAGCAGATGCAGGATCCGGAGAGGACCCATTTGCCACGGCGGCGCCTGCGAAGCCCCGCAAGCTCGGTCTCGACGAAGGAGGGGGTCGTCGAAAGGCCGTCCGTGACGTTGTCGACGAGGATCGTGATCTCGAGGCCGTCGACGGGACCGGGCAGTTCCATGGCGGCGTCCTCGATCGAGCGAGCCCTCACCGCTCCGTCAGCTTCAGCTCGAGGCGGCGGTTGCGGCGCAGGGCTTCCTCGCTGTCGCCCGGCTCGATCGGCTGGAACTCGCCGAAGCCGGCGGCCACCAGCCGCTGCGGGGAGACGCCGCGGGCGATCAGTTGCTGCACGACGGCGATCGCGCGCCCGGCCGACAGCTCCCAGTTCGAGGGGAACTGCGCCGAGCGGATCGGCCGCGTGTCGGTGTGCCCGTCGACGCGCAGCACCCAGTTGATCTCGTTGGGGATCTCCTTCTCGAGCTGCAGCAGTGCGGCAGCTAGCTTGTCGAGCTCCGCGAGCCCGGCCGGGTTCACGTCGGCCTTGCCGGTGTCGAAGAACACTTCCGAGGGGAACACGAAGCGGTCGCCGACGACGCGGATGTCCGGCCGGTTGGCGAGGATCGCCCGGAGGCGCCCGAAGAAGTCGGAGCGGTAGCGCGACAGCTCCTGGACGCGCTGGGCGAGCGCGATGTTGAGGCGGCTGCCGAGGTCGGCGAGCTTGGTCTGGCTCTCGCGGTCGCGGCTCTCGGAGGCCTCGAGCGCCTCCTCGAGGGCGGCGATCTGCCGGCGCAGCGCGGCGATCTGCTGGTTGAGCAGCTCGACCTGCGAGAGCGCACGCCCGGAAAGCTGCTTTTCCTTGTCGAGCTCGGCGGCGAGCGTGTTGACCTGGCCGCCCTGCGCGTTCGCGGCGGCGGCGTTCTGCTCCAGCAGGCCGCGCAGCCGGTTCTGCTCGCTCTGCGCGGAGGCGAGGCTCGCCGAGAGCGAGGCGGCCGAGTCCTCGAGGCCGCGCTTGGAGGCGCGCTCGAGCGCCAGGATCTCGGTCAGCTCGGCGATCTGCGCGTTGAGCTGCTGCAGCGCCGTGTCCTTGCCGGTGATCTGCTGGCTGAGGAAGAACTGCGCGATCATGAAGACCGACAAGAGGAAGATGAACACGAGCAGCAGCGTCGAAAGCGCGTCGACGAAGCCCGGCCAGTAGTCGAGGGTGCGCTCGCGGCGGCTGCTGCGTCCGAGGGCCATCGCTCGCCTCCTATCGCATTCCGGCCCGCTCGCGCAGGAAGCGCTCGAGCAGCCGCTTGATCTCGTCCTGCTGCGCCGACTGCGCCTCCACCCAGTCGCGGATCATCTGCTGCTCGGACCGCATGTGATGCACGAGGCCCTGGATGCCCTCGGCGAGATGCGCCATGGCCTGCGCCGAGCCGCGGCCCGGCGCGCCGCTCTCCTGCAGCGCGCGCGTGAGCCGCTCGAGCGTGTCGGTCAGCTCGGCGTTGCGCGGCATGGCCACGGCGAGCCCGTCGGCGTCGACCTCGACCGGCGCGCCGCCGGCGCTCGCCACCACCGCGGCGAGCCAGTCCTCGAGCTCGTTGTGGAAGCGGTTCTGCGCCTGGCCGGCCTGCAGGTCGAGGAAGCCGAGCTCCAGCGAGCCGGCGAGGCCGAACAGCGATGACGAGAAGGAGATGCCCATGCCGGCGAGCGGCGCGGCGAGGCCGTTCTTGAGATCCTCGAAGATCACGCCGGCCTCGTTGCCGACGTTCAGGCTCTGGATGACGCCACCGATCGAGGTGACGGTCTCGAGCAGGCCCCAGAAGGTGCCGAGCAGGCCGAGGAAGACGAGCAGCCCGGTGAGGTAGCGGCCGATGTCGCGCGCCTCGTCGAGGCGGGTACCGATCGAATCGAGGATCGACCGCATGGTCATGGTCGAGATCGGCGCTGCTCCCAGCCGGTCACCGAGCAGGGCGGCCATCGGCGCCAGCATCACCGGCGGGTCGCGCAGCGTCAGCCCCGGATCGGCGACGCGAAAACCGTTCACCCAGCGCACCTCGGGGAAGATGCGCACCACCTGCCGGAAGGCGAGCACGGTACCGATGACGAGCACGCCGAGGATCAGCGCGTTCAGGCCCGGATTGGCCATGAAGGCGTTGGCGATCGGCTCATAGAGGATCAGCGCCAGGAACAGCGCCAGCGTCACGAACACGAGCATCCGGAGCAGGAAGATCCGGGGCGAGGAGAGCTTGTACGGATCGAGCTCGGTGACGGCCATCTATCCAGGGTGCTCTGGAGATCTCCGCCGACTCATAGACGATTTGCCGGCGCTGCGGAAACGGCAAGCTCAGGCGGCGCGCAGCAGCGCCAGCAACTCCCGGTGCACGGCCTCGCCGCCGGCGACGATCGAACCCGTCTCGAGCGGCTTCTCGCCGCCTGCGGCGTCGCTGACGAAGCCGCCCGCCTCGCGCACGAGCAGGATGCCGGCGGCCATGTCCCAGGCCTTCAGGTCACGCTCCCAGAAGCCGTCGAGCCGGCCGGCGGCGACCCAGGCGAGGTCGAGCGCCGCCGAGCCGAAGCGCCGCAGCCCGGCGACGCGCCCCTGCAGCTGCTCGAGCTCGCGCCGGAAGCGCGGATGGTCGGGCCGGCCGAGATGCGGCATGCCGCAGCCGATGACGCTGTCCTCGAGCGAGCGGCGGCCGGAGACGCGGATGCGGCGGTCGTTGAGGAAGGCGCCCTTGCCCTTCTCGGCGGCGAAGATCTCGTCGGTGGCCGGGTTGTAGACGATGCCGGCGAGCAGCACGCCGCTGCGCTCGAGGCCGATCGACACCGAGAACATCGGGATGCCGTGCAGGAAGTTGGTGGTGCCGTCGAGCGGGTCGACGAGCCAGCGATGCTCCGGGTCGGTGCCCTCGACGACGCCCGACTCCTCGAGCAGGAAGCCGTAGCCCGGCCGCGCCCGCGACAGCTCCTGGCGCAGCACCGTCTCGGCCTTGCGGTCGGCGGCGGAGACGAAATCGGCCGGGCCCTTCAGCGAGACCTGCAGCTGCTCGACCTCGCCGAAGTCGCGCTTCAGCCCGCGGCCGGCCTTGATCGCCGCCTGGACCATGACCGTGATGAGGGGAGAGCGCATCGAAATCCGATCTTTCGCGAGCGGCCGAGGCCCGCAGGTGGATGCGGGCACGGCGTGCGGAGGGGCAGGGCGGACCGGTCAGGTCGCAGACGCGCGCGGCGCCGTCAAGGCTTCTCGGCGCCCGGATGCCATGCGGCGGCGAGCCTTCGGCCGGCCTCCTGGTCGGCGGCGGGAATCTTCGCCAGCTGCTCGTCGAGCGCGGCGTCGGTGAGGCCGAGCGCCTTGGCGACCGCATTCCAGGCGATGGCGCGCGCATTGTCGCGCGGCATCCCGCGGCCGGCGGCGTAGAGCTTGGCGAGCCGGTTCATGGCGATCGGGTTGCCGAGCTCGGCCGCCCGCTTCAGGAGCCTCGCGGCCGCCGCCTCGTCCTTGTGCGTGCCGGTGCCGTTGAAGATGGCGATGGCGAGGTCGATCATCGCCTCGCGATTGTCCTGGGCCGCGGCCTTGCGCAGCCACTCGACCGAGGCCGGCACGTCGCGGGTGACGCCGCGGCCTTCCTTCAACATGGCGGCGAGGGCGTATTGTGCATCGGCGCTGCCGAGCTCGGCGGCGGCGCGAAAATGCTCGGCCGCCTTGCGGAAGTCGCGCGGCACGACGGTGCCCTGGATGTGCAGGAGGCCGAGATTGTAGTGCGCCTGCGGATGCTTGAGCTTGGCGGCGAGGCCGAGGCGCAACACCGCCCGCTGCGGGTCCTTCGGGGTGCCGTTGCCGTTCAGCTCCATGCCGGCGAGCACGACCATCGCCTCGCGGTCGCCGAGATCGGCGGCCTTGATGTACCACTCGGCCGCCTTGGTCGGGTCCTTCGGCACCCCGAGGCCGAGCGTGTAGAGCTCGCCGAGCAGCGTCATGGCGGCGGCGTCGGTGCCCTTGGCTGCGCGCGCGGTGGCGAGGTCGAAGGCGGTGAGGTAGAGCCCCATCTGGAAGGCCGCGAAGGCCTCGTCGACGTCGTCGGCGGCCTGCGCCGGGAAGGCGAGAAGGCCGGCGAGGAGGGCTGGGGCGAGCCGCATCAGCCGGCCGGCTGCCGCTCGAGCGCCTGCGCCGCGCTGCGCACGGCCGCCGCCGGTCCGCCCTCGGCGGTCCAGATCCACTCCCCGAGCGCGACGAAGTCGGCGCCGGCCTCGCCGAGCGCGCGGACCTCCTCCGGCCGCCGTGCGACCGCGACGCAGGGAACCTCGAACAGGTCCGCCCACCATTCGACGCGGTCGAGCAGGGCCGCGACATCGACCGGCTCGTCGCCGAACAGCACGTAGTCGACGCCCGCCTCGCCTGCCGTCATGGCGTCGTGCCGGGCCGGCAAGCGCCCGGCGCCAACGATCTTCTCGGGCTGGAACCGCACCGTCAGCTCGGCGAGCTCGGGCCCGGCGCCGAGCACGTGCAGGCCGTCGGCGCCGGACTTTCCGACGAGATCGGGCAGGCCCTCGAGGATCGCGGCCGCGCCGGTCGACTGCACCGGGCCGAGCAGCCGCTTGGCGCGCGCCAGCCGGCGCCGCTCGTCGGCGGGCGCCAGCCTGACGATGGCGGCGGCGATGTCGGCGGCGCCCATCGCGGCCTCGAGCGCGGGCGCGAAGGCGTCGGCGTCCTCGACAAGGGGCGTGATCAGCATCAGGCGGGATTTCGGCGCATCAGCCATGCTCTGCCTCTCGCGCCTAAATTGGGCCGAAGGACGGCGCCCCGCCGCGAAGGCCCCCGCGAACCTTCGACAAGCTCGGCAGGCGAGGATCCCGGAATCGACTCGACGCCCTGCGCCGGTTGCGCCAAGTTGCCCCTGCATGCGTGGCCGCATGGACTCGGACGGGAATTTCCTCTTTGAGGGCGACGAGTTGAGCACGATCGTGATCAGCGGCGCGGACGAGGCATTCGCACCGCTCCTGACCGACCTCGTCGACTCGGTGACGGCGAACGCCGCAGGCGTGGTCGACGCCATCGGCATTCTCGACGTCGGCCTCTCCGAGGCGACGCGCGAGGCTCTGCGCCCGAAGGTCGGCGCCATCGTCGAACCGGAGTGGGACTTCGTCATCGATGCGACGCTGCAGCGCGAGCAGCCGCACCTGCGTGCGCTTCTTTCGCGTCCGCTGCTGCAAAAATACTTTCCCGGCTACGATCGATATCTGTGGCTGGATGCGGACACCTGGGTGCAGGAAGGGTACGCCCTGCAGTGGTTGGTTCACGCGGCTCGTCGTGGCGCCATCGCCCTGGTGCCCCATGTCGACCGAAGCTACGTCAACCGGTTGCCGGGAGGAGGGCGATGGAAGATGGCGCGGCTGAACGCCTCCTTTCCAGGGCCGCTCCCTCCCGGGCTCGACAGGACCTACAACGCCGGCGTCTTCTGCATCGAAGCCAATGCCGCGCACTGGGCGTCCTGGGCGAAATACATGGCGATCGCGCTTGACAATTCTCCGACGACCATCTGCGACCAGACCGTCCTGAACTACGCCATCTGCAGCGAGAAGCTGCCCGTGCATCCGCTGCCGGCCCTGTGCAACTGGTGCTGCCACCTCGCGGCCCCCGTGGTCTCGAGGGGACGCCTGTGCGAGCCCTTCGTCCCGCACACGCCGATCGGCATCGTCCATATGTCCGGGCCGCGAACCAAGGACGCGACCCTCCGCTACCGGGACGGGGAACGGCTGATGACGCGCTCGCTCCGCTATCGGGCGGAGCCCGTCCCGGCGCTCGTGCCGGCCGGGTGACGGCCCGGTGACTCGCGGTCCCCTCAGGCCGCCTGCTTCTCCATCGCCGGCGTCCACTGCCCGAGCGCGGCGAGATGGTTCATGCGCGCCCGGTGCGTGAAGGCGGACTGGCCGGCGCCGATATTGCCTGGCTTGCCGCTCCAGGCCTTCTGCGGCGCCGCCTGCAGCGCGCGGCCGTAGGAGAAGGTGAGCTTCCAGGGAAGCGGCCCCATGCGGTTCATGGCGTCGAGATTGGCGGTCGCCTGCTCGTCCGCCTGGCCGCCGGACAGGAAGGCGATGCCCGGCACCGCGACCGGCACGACCTCGCGGAACAGCTTCAGCGTCTTCTCGGCGACCTCCTCGGGCGTGCTCTGCCGCGGCGCCTTCATGCCGGCGATCACCATGTTGGGCTTCAGGATCGTGCCCTCGAGCTTCACCCGCATGGCGTAGAGCTCGACATAGAGCTTCACCAGCACCGCCTTCGTCACCTCGTAGCAGGTGTCGATGTCGTGCGACCCGTCCATCAGCACTTCGGGCTCGACGATCGGCACGATGTCGGCCTCCTGGCAGAGCGCGGCGTAGAGCGCGAGTTCGTGCGCGTTGGTGCCGACCGCGGCGCCGGTCGGGATGCCGGGGCCGATGTCGATGACCGCGCGCCACTTGGCGAAGCGGGCGCCCATCTGGCGGTACTCCTTCAGCCGCTCGCGCAGGCCGTCGAACCCTTCCGTGAAGGTCTCGCCGGGGAAGCCGGGCAGGGGCTTTGCGCCCTTGTCGACCTTGATGCCGGGGATGCAGCCGGCCTGCTCGATGAGCTTGACGAGCGGCGTGCCGTCCTTGGCCGCCTGGCGGATCGTCTCGTCGTAGAGGATCACGCCGGAGATGTACTTGCTCATCGCCTCGGCCGAGCGGAACAGCATCTCGCGATAGTCGCGACGGCTGTCGGCGGTCGACTCGACGCCGATGACGTCGAAGCGCTTCTTGATCGTGCCCGAGCTCTCGTCGGCGGCGAGAATGCCCTTGCCGTCCGCGACCATGGCCTTGGCGACGTCCTCGAGCCCCTTCATCGCGGTCATCTCCATGTCAGGTGGTGGATCGCCCGGCCGAGAGCGCCTCGACCCCGGGCAGCGTCTTGCCTTCCAGCCATTCTAGGAAGGCGCCGCCGGCTGTCGAGACGTAGGAGAACTCCTCCGTCACCCCGGCCTGGTTGAGGGCTGCGACGGTGTCGCCGCCGCCGGCGACCGACAATAGGCCATGGTCGCGCGTCCGCTCGCCCGCGCACTTGGCGAGCGCCACCGTGGCGCGCTCGAAGGGGGGCACCTCGAAGGCGCCGACCGGGCCGTTCCAGACGAGCGTCTTCGCCTCGCTGATCCTGTCCTTGGCGATCTCGATCGTGATGCGGCCGATGTCGAGGATCATGTCGTCGTCGCCGACCTCGGCGACCGGCACGGTGCGGCTCGGCGCATTGGGCTTGAACTCGGCCGCCACCACGGCGTCGACCGGCAGCACGATGGCGCAGCCGGCGGCATCCGCGGCCGCGCGGATTTGCCGCGCCTTGTCCAACAGGTCCGGCTCGTGCAGCGACTTGCCGATCGGCTTGCCCTCGGCGGCGAGGAAGGTGTTGGCCATGCCGCCGCCGATGACGAGCGCATCGACCTTCCGCACGAGGTTCTCGAGCAGGTCGATCTTGGTCGACACTTTCGCGCCGCCGATCACCGCCACGACCGGGTGCATTTGGTCCCCGAGCGCGCGGCGCAGCGCCTCGAGCTCGGCCTGCATCGAGCGGCCGGCATAGGCCGGCAGATGATGCGCGAGCCCCTCGGTCGAGGCATGCGCGCGGTGCGCGGCCGAGAAGGCGTCGTTGACGTAGATCTCCCCGAGCGAGGCGAGCGCGCGCGTGAACTCGGGGTCGTTCTTCTCCTCGCCCGAATGAAAGCGCGTGTTCTCGAGCAGCAGCACGCCGCCGTCCGGCAGCCCGGCGATGGCGCTCTCGGCTTCCGGCCCGACGCAGTCGGCCGCGAAGGCGACCGGGCGGCCGAGCAGGTCGGCGAGCGCCGCGGTCACGGGCCGCAGCGATTGCTCAGGATCGGGGCGGCCCTTGGGGCGGCCGAAATGGGCGAGGAGGATCACCCTGGCTCCGGCGTCGGCCAGCTCGCGGATGGTCGGCAGCACGACCCGCAGCCGCGTATCGTCGGACACGCGGCCGGCCTCCATCGGCACGTTGAGGTCGACGCGGACGAGAATCTTCTTGCCGCGGACGTCGCCGATGTCGTCGAGGGTGCGGAAGGCGGTCATGGACGGAGATAATTCCCGGTGGCGAAGATGACGCCCGACAGGCCGATCAGCAGCGTCGCCATGATGGTGATCACCTGCCACGTCGTCGGAATGTACTGGAAGCGCGCCTCGATCCCGGCGAGCCGACCCTCGATCCGCGTCAGCCCTCCTTCGATGATGGTGAGCCGGCAAGTTATCTCGGCGAGCAGCGTATCGATGGCTCGCAGCATAGACTCCAGGTCTTTTCGCCCGATCTCGGGTCCTTCGCTGCGCCGCTCGCTCATCGACTCGCCTCGATCCAGCTAGATCAGCTTGCCCATTGCCACCGCCGTGTCGATCATGCGGTTCGCGAAGCCCCATTCGTTATCGTACCAGGACATGACGCGCACCAGCTTGCCGTCCATCACCTTGGTCTGGTCGAGCGCGAAGCTCGCCGAGTAGGGGATGTGGTTGAAGTCCTGGCTGACGAGCGGCGCGTCGACGATCGCGACGATGCCCTTCATCTCCTGCGCCGCCGCATTCTTCATGGCGCCGTTGACCTCCTCGACGGTGGTCGGGCGCTTGGCGGTGAACTTCAGGTCGATGACGGAGACGTTCGGCGTCGGCACGCGGATCGAGACGCCGTCGAGCTTGCCCTTCAGCTCCGGCAGCACGAGGCCGACCGCCTTGGCGGCGCCGGTCGAGGTCGGGATCATCGACAGCGCCGCGGCCCTCGCGCGATAGAGATCCTTGTGCATCTGGTCGAGCGAGGGCTGGTCGTTGGTGTAGGAATGTATCGTCGTCATGAAGCCCTGCTCGATGCCGATGGCATCGTTGAGGATCTTCGCCACCGGCGCGAGGCAGTTGGTGGTGCAGGAGGCGTTGGAGACGACGATGTCGTCGGCCTTCAGCTTGTCGTGGTTGACGCCGTAGACGACGGTGAGGTCGGCGCCGTCGGCGGGGGCGGAGACGAGCACCCGCTTGGCGCCGGCCTTCAGGTGCGCGGACGCCTTCTCCTTGGAGGTGAAGATGCCTGTGCACTCGAGCGCGATGTCGACGCCGAGTTCCTTCCAGGGCAGCTCGGCCGGATCCTTGATGGCGGTGACGCGCATCTTGCCGGCGCCGGCATCCATCGTGTCGCCGTCGACGGTCACCTCGTGCGGGAAGCGGCCGTGCACCGAATCGTAGCGGAGCAGGTGGGCGTTGGTCTCGATCGGCCCGAGATCGTTGATGGCGACGACCTCGATGTCCTTGCGCCCCGACTCGACGATGGCGCGCAGCACGAGCCTGCCGATGCGGCCGAAACCGTTGATCGCGACCTTCGTCGTCATGTCCGTCTCTCCTTCTGCTCAGCCGAGCCGGGCGCGGGCGAGCTCCGCCACCGCTTCGGTCGTGATTCCGAAATGCGCGTACACGTCCTTCGCCGGCCCGCTGGCGCCGAAGCCCGCCATGCCGACGAAGCCGCCGTCCGCACCGACGATCGCGTCCCACCCCTGACGGACCGCGGCCTCGACCGCGACCTTGACCGGCGCCGTGCCGATGATCTCGGCGCGATAGGCGTCCGGCTGCGCAAAGAACAGCGGCAGGCACGGCATGGAGACGACGCGCGTCGGAACGCCGGAGGCTTCCAGCATGTTCCGGGCCAGAACCGCGAGATGGACCTCCGAGCCGGTCGCGAACAAGCTGACCTTCGCCTCGCCGCTCGCCGGCTCCAGCTCATAGGCGCCGCGGGCGGAGAGATTCTCCTCGGTCGCCCGCAGACGCACCTGCGGCAGGTTCTGGCGCGACAGAGCGAGCACGCTCGGCGCGTGGCCGGCTTCCAGCGCCGCCTGCCAGCACTCGGCCGTCTCGACGACGTCGGCCGGGCGGAAGACCAGCAGCCCCGGAATGGCGCGCAGCGCCGCGAGCTGCTCGACCGGCTGGTGCGTCGGGCCGTCCTCGCCCACCCCGATCGAATCATGCGTCATGACGTGGATGACGCGCAGGCCCATCAGCGCCGCGAGACGAATCGAGGGGCGCGAATAGTCCGAGAAGACGAGGAACGTGCCGCCGACCGGGATCAGCCCGCCATGCAGGGCGATGCCGTTCATCGCCGCCGCCATGCCGTGCTCGCGGATGCCCCAACGGATGTAGCGCCCGGCATAGTTGCCAGGCGAGATGTCCGCGAACGATTTGATCTTGGTGTTGTTCGACGGGGTGAGGTCGGCCGAGCCGGAGACGAGCTCCGGCAGCACGGGGCCGATCGCCTCGAGCGCGATTTCCGACGCCTTTCGCGTCGCCACCTCGGATGGTGCGGCAACGAGCTTGGACTTCAGCGCCTCGACCGCTTCGCCGAGCGCCGGCGGCAGCTCGCCGGCCATGCGGCGCAGGAATTCCACGCGACGCTCGGCCGGTAGCGCATCGAGGCGCTTCTGCCAAGCTGCATGGGTGCTCTGCGAACGCTTGCCGGCGGCGAGCCATTTCTCCCGCAGATCGGCGGGAATCTCGAATGCCGGAGAATCCCAGCCGAGCTGTTGGCGCGCGCCCGAAATCTCGGCGGCGCCGAGCGGGCTGCCGTGCGCGCCCGAGGTGCCGGCCTTGGTCGGCGCGCCGAAGGCGATCGTCGTCCGGCAGGCGATCAGGCTCGGCCGGTCCGATTTCTGGGCCGCCGCGATCGCCGCGGCGATGGCTTCGGGGTCGTGGCCGTCGACGCGCGTCGCGTTCCAGCCGAAGGCCTCGAAGCGCGCCACCTGGTCGCCCGACTCCGACAGGGTCAGCGGGCCGTCGATGGAGATGCCGTTGTCGTCGAAGAGGACGATCAGCTTGTGCAGGCGCAGATGCCCGGCGAGCGCGAGCGCCTCGTGGCTGATGCCCTCCATGAGGTCGCCGTCGGACACCAGCGCATAGGTGCGATGATCGACGATGTCCTCGCCGAACTCGGCGGCGAGGATTCGTTCGGCGAGCGCCATGCCGACGGCGTTGGCGAATCCCTGGCCGAGCGGGCCGGTGGTCGTCTCGACCCCCGCCATGTGGCCGGCTTCCGGATGGCCGGCCGCGCGGCTGCCGATCTGCCGGAAGCGCTTGATGTCGTCGAGCGTCGCCTCGGCATAGCCGAGGAGGTGCAGCACGGCGTAGAGCAGCATCGATCCGTGCCCGGCCGACAGCACGAAGCGGTCACGGTCGGGCCATGCGGGATCGGCGGGATCGAACTTCAGGAAGCGGGTGAACAGCACCGTCGCGACGTCGGCGGCGCCCATCGGCAGCCCGGGATGGCCGGACTTCGCCTGCTCGACGGCGTCCATGGCGAGCGCGCGGATCGCGTTGGCCATGCGGTGGTGCGTGGAGAGATCGGACATCGGGACCGTTCGGGCAGCGGCCGGCCGCGCCAGCGTGGGGCCGCCGATGAGGCACGCTCGGCGGCCGCGGGCGTTGGATATCACCAGAACGCAGCGAGTCAAACGCCGCGGTCACGGTTGCTGGCGTCGAACGCCCCGGCCGCCCGCCCCGCGGCGATACGCAGCAGGCTCAGTCGAAGTTCTCGCCCGGATAGACGCCCCAGAGCTTCTCCTGCTCGAGATAGCCGCCGAATCCCTTGCCTTCGATGCGGCACCAGCTGCCGTCGCAGGCGCGCACGCTCGCCAGCACGCCCGGCTCGAGCAGCGCCGCGACGGGCGCCGCCGGCTCGGCGCGCACGCGCAGCTCGATCGCCTCTTCCTTGGTCCAGGGGGTGACGAGCACCGTCCGCTTGCCGGACAGGAGGCTGTGATAGACCCAGCCCTCGGCGCCGTCGGCGTCGCGGATGCGCCGCCAGGTCTCGAACTCGGCGGTGATCTCGACGGGCAGAGCGCCGCGCTGAAAAATCCAGGCGACGCCGTGCTCCTTGGTCGGGCCCTGGCGCACATTGACCTTGTCGGTCTTCAGACTGACGAAGCGCGGGATCGGCAGGCCGCTGACCGGGCCGAGCGGCCCGTCCGAAGCGGCCCCCGCAGGCGCGGCGAGGAGGAGGGCGAGGAGGCAGGCCATGGCGGCCTCGGGGACGGCAGTGGAGCGCATGGATCGGAACTCGTCGGAACGGCATCGCAGCGGGCCAGTCGGGGCACGCTAGCGGCTGGTCGTTGACGGCCGATTAACCACGGGCGCGCCCTCGCCCGGATCGGCGACCGCTCCGGCGCCTTCAGGCGCGTGGCGGCCCGAGCAGCGAGAGCGCCTTCTTCAGCATCGGCAGCTGGAACGGCTTCTGCAGCACCGGCGCGCCGGCGAACTGGTCAGGCACGCCGGCGGCGCCGTAGCCGGTGACGAAGAGGAACGGCACCTCGCGCTGGGCGAGCTCCTCGGCGACCGGATGGATCGACTGGCCGCCGAGATTGACGTCGAGGATGGCGCCGTCGATACGGCCGCTTTTGGCGAGCTCGAGCGCCGAGGAGACGTTGGTCGCGGCTCCGGCGACCGAGCAGCCGAGCTCGGCCAGCATGTCCTCGATGAGGATGGACACCAGCGCCTCGTCCTCGGCGACGAGAAAGCGCAGACCCTCGATGCTGCTCACGGAATCCTGACTCTGCTCGGCGGCGGAAGAGCAATCAGCCATCGCATGCCAGTCGGCGCCTAAGCAAGCCGGACCGGCTCTCGCATGCGCACGATAGTGTTTATTCCGGGCCTCCGGGAGGTGTTCCGGCGCCGTTTCGCACCGGCGGCGGGCGCTATCCCTCCTCCTTGAACACCTCTTCGCGCCGCTTGGCGATGTTCGGCATGAAGACGATGACGAGCGCCAGCACTGCTAGGCCGAGCAGCACGGCGCTGAGCGGGCGGGTGACGAAGGTCAGCGGGTCGCCGCGCGAGATGATCAGGGCGCGCCGCATGTTCTCCTCGATCATCGGCCCGAGGATGAAGCCGAGCAGCATCGGCGCCGGCTCGCAGTCGAGCTTGACGAGGATGTAGCCGAGCAGGCCGAAGCCGGCGACGGCGTAGAGGTCGAACGAGTTCGAGTTGATCGAATAGACGCCGATCGCCGAGAAGACGAGAATCGCCGGGAACAGCGTGTAGTAAGGCACGGTGAGCAGCTTCACCCATAGCCCGATCAGCGGCAGGTTGAGCAGCACCAGCAGGAGATTGCCGATCCACATCGAGACGATCAGGCCCCAGAACAGGCCCGGATTGTCGGTGGCGACGCTCGGCCCGGGGGTGATGCCCTGCAGGATCATCGCCCCGACCATCAGCGCCATCACCGGATTGGCCGGGATGCCGAGCGTCAGCATGGGAATGAAGGAGGTCTGCGCACCGGCATTGTTGGCCGCCTCGGGGGCCGCGACGCCCTCGATCGCGCCCTTGCCGAACTTGCCCGGATCGCGCGAGATCTTCTTCTCCACCGTGTAGGAGGCGAAGGAGGCGAGGATCGCGCCGCCGCCCGGCAGCACGCCGAGGATCGAGCCGAGCGCGGTGCCGCGCAGCACCGGCGCCGCCATGCGCCGAAAATCCTCCCGGGTCGGCATGAGGCCGGTGATGTGGCGGACGAGGGCGGTGCGCTCGTGCTCGTTCTCGAGATTGCGCATGATCTCTGCGAGGCCGAACAGGCCGATGGCGACGGCGACGAAGTTGATGCCGTCGGCGAGCTCGGGGATGTCGAGCGTGAACCGCGGCACCCCGGAATTGACGTCGGTGCCGACGAGCCCGAGCAACAGGCCGAGCACCGTCATGGTCAGCGCCTTCAGCACCGAGCCGTGCGCCAGCGCCACCGACAGGATGAGGCCGAGCACCATCAGCGAGAAGTATTCCGCACCGCCGAACTCGAGCGCCATCTCGGTCAGCGGCGGTGCGAAGACGGCCACCATCAGGGTGGCGAAGGTGCCGGCGAAGAAGGAGCCGATCGCGGCGGTCGCGAGCGCCGCCCCGGCGCGGCCCTGGCGGGCCATCTGGTAGCCGTCGAGCGCGGTGACCGCGGAGGCGGATTCGCCCGGCAGGTTGATCAGGATGGCGGTCGTCGAGCCGCCGTATTGGGCACCGTAATAGATGCCGGCGAGCATGATCAGCGCCGTCTCCGGCGCGAACGAATAGGTGATCGGCAGCAGCATGGCGATGGTCGCCGTGGCGCCGATGCCGGGCAGCACGCCGACCAGCGTGCCGAGCAACACGCCGACGAAGCACCAGAAGACGTTGACGACCGTGAAGGCGGTCGAGAAGCCCAGCGAGAGGTTGGACAAAAGCTCCATCGACGCCTCAGACGAGCCAGGGACCGAAGGGACGGATCGGCAGGCTGAGGCCGCGGATGAAGACCAGATAGGTGAAGATCGTCAGGCCGGCCGTCAGAACGAGACCCAGCAGCGGACCGACCCGGCGGCTGGCGAAGCTCGAGGTCAGCGCCACCAGCGCCACCGTCGGGATGAAGCCGAGGCCACGGATGGTCAGCCCGAACAGGATCGGCGGCCCGAGGATGAAGACGAAGCCGCGCCAGGAGACCCAGGTGATCGGACTGCTCTCCTCGCCGAAGGCGCGGATCGTGATGAGAAGGCCGAGGAAGACGAGGAAGGCGGCGAGCAGCAGCGGGAAGAAGCCGGGCCCCATGCGGAGCGCCGTGCCGAGATCGAGGTCGAACAGCGAGCTCGCCGCGAACAGGCCACCGATGACGACGAAGATCGTCCCGGCAGCCATGTCCTTGAGGTTCACCTGCATGTCGGCGGGTCCGGAGGGCGTCGCCCCGCGACCGGCGCGGAGCGATGCGGGCGGCGGGCGCTCAGATCATCAGTCCGCGTACTGGCCGCTGGCCTTGATGACCGGCGCCCAGCGGGCGAGCTCGCCTTCGAGCTTCGCCTTGTGGGCGGCCGGGGTGGCCTCCTCGGCGGTCGACGGGGCGGTGCCGAGGGCGGCGAAGCGCTCGATCACCTTCGGGTCCTTCAGCGCCTTCTGCAGCGACTCCGACAGGCGCTTCACGACCGCCTCCGGCGTGCCCTTCGGCGCGTAGAGCGCGTGCCAGATGCCGACCTCGAGCGGAATTCCGGCCTCCGTGGCGGTCGGCAGGTCCGGCAGATTGTCGAGACGCTTGGCGCTCGTCGTGGCGTAGGCCTTGATCTTGCCGGACTTGATCTGGTTCGTGGTGTTGGTCGTCTGGTCGCACATGAAGTCGACCTGGCCGCCGATCAGATCGGTCATCGCCGGGCCGGTGCCCTTGTAGGGAACCGTCGTCAGCGGCGTCTCGATGGCGCTCATGAACAGCATGCCGCAAAGGTGCGAGGCGGCGCCGATGCCGGCATTGGCGTAGGTGACCTTGTCCTTGTTCGCCTTCACGTAGGCGACGAGCTCCTTGAGGTCCTTGGCCGGGAAGTCGCCCCGGGCGACGATCGTCATCGGCACGTCGGTGATGAGGCCGACATGCTCGAAGCCCTTCAGCGCATCATAGGGCAGCTTGCGGTAGAGCGTGGCGGTGGTGGCCATGCCGATATGATGCAGGAGCAGCGTGTAGCCGTCCGGCTCCGCCTTGGCGACGCGGGCCGCGCCGAGCGTGCCGCCGGCGCCGCCGACGTTCTCGACCAGAACCTGCTGGCCGAGGTCCTTGGACATCGCCTCGGCGATCAGGCGCGTCACCGTGTCCGTCGGTCCGCCGGCCGCGAACGGCACGACGATCGAGATGTTCCTCTCCGGATAGTCGGCCAGGGCGAGGCCGGGCAGCGCTGCGATGGCGAGCGTCAGCAGGAGTTTACGCATGCGGCGTTTCCTTTCACGAACTTGTTCTATCTAACCCGCGCCTCTCGGCGGCAGGGGCGTTGCCTCGACCGTCATCCTTAGACGAGGTGAACCGGAACGCAACCTGACAAGGCTGCGGCATGAGGATCGTCGGGGGTTTCTCCGGCGCGCCGCTGCGCTAGAAGGGGCGCTCGACGCAAGGCCGCGCCGGTACTCTCCCCACGAGGAACGCCATGTCCCCGCCCTCGCCCAAGCAAGCCGTGCTGATCGACATCCTATCGCGCGCGACCGTCATCCCGGTCCTCACGATCGAGGACCCGGCCGCGGCGGTGCCGCTGGCGATCGCGCTCCGCGACGGCGGCCTGCCGGTGATCGAGGTGACGCTGCGCACCACGGCCGCGTTCGAAGCGCTGCGGCGGATCACCGGCGAGGTCGAGGGCATCGTCGCCGGCGCCGGCACCGTGCTCGAGGCCGAGCAGATCAGCGGCGCCATGGCCTGCGGTGCCGCTTTTCTCGTCAGCCCGGGGGCGACGCCGCGGCTGCTCGACGCCGCCGAGGATGCGCGCGTGCCGATGCTGCCCGGCGCCGCCACCGCCTCGGAGGCGATGCATCTTTACGAGCGCGGCTTCTCGCGCATGAAATTCTTTCCCGCCGAGGCGGCCGGCGGCATCGCCTATCTGAAGGCGCTGGCGGCGCCGCTGCCGGAGCTGGGGTTCTGCCCGACGGGCGGCATCACGCTCGCCAACGCGCCCGACTATCTCGCCCTCGCCAACGTCGCCTGCGTCGGCAGCTCCTGGGTGGCGCCGGCGGCCCGGATCGAGGCCGGCGACTGGGCCGCCGTGACCGCGCTGGCGCGCGAGGCGGCGGCGCTGCGG
>JAEZCD010000417.1 GCA_023430145.1 Pseudomonadota bacterium | reverse complement strand
TCTACAACCCCTCGCGACGGCACTCCGCGCTAGGCTATCTCTCGCCGATCGAATACGAAAGCAGGAGCCGCCCGCCGGCCGTGCCGACCTAAGCCGCAAACCGTCCACCGAACCGGGTCAACTCCAGGGGGGCAGGAGTACGCTCCTGCCCCTCCGCGGTTGGAGGCCGGGCCTAGCGGCCCGGCCTGGTGAGAATAAGGGTCTACTTGACCACCTCGCACACGACAGCGTGCGCGATAAGCCAGAAGCCATCATTCGCAGCATCTTCCACCGATAGGGTCACGGTGCGTTCCTTGACGGGCGGCATGAAGTACTCCGTCGTACCGTACTGCCCGGGCGCGATTGTCGACGGTTTCGCGTCGTCTGCATAAACATGGAGTTCCCGCAACACGAACCCCTTGATGAGTGAGTAAGTCACTTGCACAACGGGCTTGTTCCAGTCCACCGTGAGAATACCGACGAACGTTCCCTTACTCGTGTTATTCAGCCCTGCGCCGGCCCAAAGGTCATACGTTTCTTGCTTTGGTGACGACCCAATTTTTGCTGCCCAACCCCAGCGATTCTTCGTCAATTTCAGGGTCGGCAGACCCTCCGGATTGGATTTGCTGTCGGTTGTGAACACCCAGGCTTCTTCTCGGTCTGGCTTTGCAAAAGCAGTTTCACAGGATCCATAAACCGGGGGTTCTTCATCACAACATACGGTGTACGTTCCATAAAAATACCATCTCCCTTTATCTATATTACCCTTTGTGTCACCGCCAAAGGCCGTCTCGGATTTTCCGTTAACATTCTTGACTTCCGCATGAGCAACGATGACCAGTTGTGCACCACAGAGTTTAGGGATATCTGGCAGAGATGTATCACTCCATGGGATAACGAATGTATACTTCGTTTGACCCGTGGCGTCATGGTGATATGGAAACTGCCCAGGCGCAGGATTGCCGCCTCCGCCAGCAGGAACATTTGCGATGTCCGTTCCTATCCACAGATGTAAGTTACCAAACGTCGCATCGGGGTAGGTCAGCTCGTAGGTGACATAGATAAAATCCTGGTCGTTCGCGACCGTTACGCTACCTACGACTATCGTCTGTCCGGCTGTTAGTTTCCAGGTCGTGGTACCGCACACGGCAGCCGACGCCGATCCAATTCCGATAATTGTCAGAGCCAGCAGCCCAAATACGGAGATGATTATGCCCCTGATGCGGGACCAGCCACTTAGACTCCTGTACCGAGAACTGCCTGCCCTTCGCTCGGCTAGTTCGTCGAATTGAACCAGACTCTGCATGTCTCTCCCTTTCCATCTGTTCAGCGCGTCGGCCGATGTGTCTCTGACGGCGCTGCCGACGGCGTCTGTGCCATCCCTGTTGTCGCCGAAGCGGATCCGAAAAGGTTCCGTCAAGGTGCGACACGCTCTTCTCGAAGGCTCGCCGCCCCGCGCGCCTCAGCTGCCGTCCACTCTACTGGGACCCTACGGTATTGTTGCCGCGACACGTCACGGCATGTACTGCTCCCCCCGGAGCATGCACTTCAAGACGAAGAGCGTGACCGCCATCCGGCAGCTCCCGTCTCTCCAAATTACCAACAGCCCTGCCTGAACAGCCCCACCTAAAGTCGGGCGCTGTTCGATTCCTCGCGGGCTGGGCTGTGGCTCGGCCAATCCGGCGGCCGATAGCCGTCGAGGTAGGCCTGAACCAGGCGCCCGACCGAGCTTCGGATCGGCCGGTGCCCCTCGCGACCGGGCTCTAGCTCCATGCGCCGAACGAGGTCCGCGTCCACCGCGAGCATCGCTGCCAACTGTCGTACGGACAGTCCAAGGGTGCGCCGTGCGTATCGAAGCTCAGCAGCCGTCATGTCGCTTTCCCGGGCAGAATTCGTCAGTCTAGGCAAGTAACGGGCGCGGACACGCATGTGCTCTCCCGCCGCGTGCGGCCACGCACGTCGGGAAACGTCGAGCGGCCCTCGCTCGGTGTCATTCGAGATTTCAAGGCGACCACCGCCGTGGCTGCATAGCAGCGAGCGAGTCGTCACGAATGTTAGGAAAGTGCCGTCTTGGATTCGTCTATACAGCAGTGTCGTTCAGGCGCTCGGACCGAGCCGCTCGACGGCTTGTTATTCACGACCGCTGTGGCCCCTTGGGGGGCGACGATAAGTCTCCGATGCCTCGATCGGCGGGCGACAAGGGGTCAAACCCACCAACAGCTACCTTGCAAGGTTAAAATAGACTAAAAGAACTGTCAAATTAATCCCGTCCTGGGTTTCCGAACCGCAGGCGAGGCGCAAAGGGGCTCTCGCGTGAAGCGAGCGGGTCTCCTTTCACAACTGTAGGGACAGCTGTCCAGCGCCTCGTGCGGCGGGCGCTTGGCCTCCCTGGGTCTTCGGCCTCACTCATGTCTAGCCATCTGCGAAGTGATCCGCTTATCCAGTCCGAACCAGCAGCGGATCCGCGGTGCCCGTGGCGGATGCATGGAGCGAATACCTCGTTCGACCGCTCGGTGCACGTCCCGCGCGATGTCGATCAGGGACGGCGAACGTCCTCTGGCGTCTCTGGATGCCAAACGTGAATTGATGCAGAGTGAGCGAGCGTCATACTGGCCGGGCTCGGTCGCGCTCGACGTGCCTGGGCCTCGTCGCGGCTGCTCGCGAATCTTGCCGCTGAGGCTGCAACGACCCTCTGCCCAGCCGGCTTCCGGCTGGGGGCCGGACCCGCCGGGCACAGGACGTGCATCAGCATCGGAAGCGCCGCTCGGGTATATCTTCCTGTCGTCCGCGTAGGCGCACCGTGAACGTCGAAGAGACTCGACTGGAGAAGCCACGACATGAATGCTGTGAGAGTTCGCCACTTCACCGGAATCCTCATGGGGGCGATTGCCGCCTCGCTCGCCATGCCGGCAGAAGCGCAGACGGGGAAAC
Source organism: Pseudomonadota bacterium (assembly GCA_023430145.1). GTDB lineage: Bacteria > Pseudomonadota > Alphaproteobacteria > Rhizobiales > Methylopilaceae > JAEZCD01. The sequence goes on along the minus strand of JAEZCD010000417.1, from coordinate 34,619 downwards.
CGCCTCCTGCCGCTTCGGCGGAGGTGCCGCTGTCGACCAAGCAGCTCAGCGATATCTACAGCGGCAAGACATGGCTCTGGCCGGACGGCGCGGCCTATTTCGCGCCGGGCGGCCGCTTCATCGCCTGGGCGGGAACCGGGAAGAAGGAGAGCTTCGCCACCGGCTCCTGGGGGACGCCGGGAAATGGCCGCCTGTGCTTCCGCGCGGTATGGGTGAGCCGCGGCGGCGCCGGCGGCTCCGAGAGCTGCTTTGCGCATGTCAGCAAGTCCGGCTTCCTGTTCCAGCGCAAGTTGCCGGCCGGAGAGTGGTACGTCTTCAAATATCCGACGCCGCAACCCGACGACGAGTTCCGCAAGCTGGTCCCCGGTGACAAGGCGGGCGCCGAGGCGGAGCGCATTCGCGAGATCTTCAGGCGTGGCTGACCTGTGCTGTCTGTCGGGCGCATTTCGGCCAGGCGATCGTGCGAGCCGCGCTCGCGCGATCCCGCCTCTCAGCCGTGTTCCCGAGGCGGCCAGTCCCTGGGGCGATATCCCGAGAGATAGGCGCGGAGGAGGCGCTCGGTCGTACCCGTGATCCGGCGGTGCTGTCCCTCACCGGGCCGGGTCTGCATGCGCCGCACATGCTGCGGGCTACAGCCGAGCATGGCTGCCAGTTCGCGGACCGAGAGGCCGAGCGCAAGTCGGGCCTGGGTCAGATCATCCGCAGACATCATCCAGCCTAAGCCTGCCTCCGCTGAGGTCCGCGCGGGTAGCAAACGGCGGCACTCTCTGGGCAGAACAAAGCCCCGACTGGCCGCCGACGCAAGACGGCGGGTAAAAAATCGTGTGATAAGAACAATTTCGCTAAAACTTGGCACACCGGCGCGGTTGGTCTCGATCGATTTTCCGGCGCGCCGCGCCCGCCCCGTCCCCAGTTGCGGGCGCCGACCGCGTGCCACCGCGGCACGGGCCGCTGTTCCAAAAGCGCTCTCCGGTCGCGCGGTGACTGCTCCCATTTGGCACGTCGCAGCCCGTCCTCGGGTGCCGCGCGCGTGGCGCGGGCCTTGCTCGAATGGAGCCAACGGGCGTCGCTCGAGACGCCGCCGAGGAGGCCAGTCCTTGACGCCGACACAGTTCCGCGAAGCCAGACGAACGCTCGGGCTCTCGGTCCGGCAGCTCGCCGCGATGCTGGACGTAGAGCCGGAGGTCGTCCGAAGAATGGAAATCCAGATCGGCAGCGGCGGGCATCGCCCGATCCGCGGCTCCATTCAGCGCCTCCTCCGGGCATATCTCGATGGCTACAGGCCGCCAGACTGGCCCGTCGAGGAGACGCCGTCGATCGAGATGTGCGCCGTGGCAGGCGCCGAGGCGCAGCGCGACCGCGGCCATCTCGCCTGACGCTGCGGCGCGCCGCCGCCGTCCGGCAAGGAGCGGATGGGTGTTCGGCCTCCGCATCCGGCCTGCTCTCATCCGCAGGCGCGGACCGCGTCGACGTCGAGCCTGACGCTGCCCCTACGCCAGAGTGCCATGTAGCCGTGATACTCGCTCGCGGCGTCGGGCGTCTCCGTCTTGAGCTCGTCGGCGGAGAAGCCGACGCCGTTGACCTCGATGCCCTGAACGAACAAATTCGTGTCGCCGATCTTCTTGTTCTCGTCCCACTCGTCGTTGAGGAACGCGATCCTGATCTGCTTCGGGCAGGTCCCGGGCTCCAGCGGGAACTCGAACTCGGTCACGGCCTGATAGATCGCGGCCGCATCGGCGGTCTCCTGTTCGTTCTTGGGCGCCGCCGTCACCTCGAAGAAGCCCAGTTCGACGTCGTCGACCTCGACCCGCGCCCGAGGCGGAGTGAGGAAGCTCGTGCCAGTGGCGGCAACCCTGATGCTGGCCTTCGGGTGAGAGGTGGCGAGCTTCCCGGCCGAAGGCTCGCCCATGATCACGTTCTGGATGAAGGAATTCTGATAGCGGACCCATCCGGCGATGCGCTTCAGAGCCTGTTCACGCTCCGGATCCTCCGGCTTCGTCAGGTCCTTCGTCTCCTTTGGATCGGTCGCGAGATCATAGGTTTCGAGCCGACGGCTGTCCGAGTTGTAGATGTACTTCCTTGTGCCCTCGCGGTAGCCCACCTTGAAGCCGTTCCACGGGCTGAAGAAATGCACCGACCCCGGACGGTCGGCGTCGAACAGGCTGCGTCCCTGCCAGCGCTCCGGCCTCGGGCTGCCGACGAGGTCGAGGATGGTGGGCGCGACGTCCTTGGCGCCGCCGATCACGCCCGAGCGCTCGCCGGAGAACGCTGTCGCGTTGATCAAAAGCAGCGGAATGTGGATGTTCTCTTCGTAGATAGCACTGGCATGGACGTAGGTGCCGTGCTGGCCGAAGGCCTCGCCGTGGTCGCCGACGACGACCACCAGCGTCTTCTCCGCGAGGCCGCGCTGCTCGAGGAACTTCATGAGGTTGCCGAACGCCTCGTCACCGATCCGCAGAGCGTTCAAGAAACGATTGAGGCTTTCGTCCGGCACGTAGGGCTCGACCTCACCTTCAGGAAAATACGGGTAGTGGGTCATGCCGGTCCACAGCATCGCGAAGAACGGCTGTGACGTGTCCTCGGCGATCCAGGATTTCAAGCGATCGACAGTGCACAAGTCGCTCACGAAATCCATGTATCGCCACTTCTCGTCCGAGTTCTTGTAGGTACGATCGCAGGTCACGCTTCGGAAATCCTCGATCGTTCCAAACCCCTTGTTTTTTAGAAAACGATCCGTCGACTGGAAGCGCGAGTCGCTCGAAGTAATAAAAGCGGTTCGGTAGCCGCGGTCCGACAGAACGTTCGCAATCGATGGGAGAGGCAGATCGGGATGCTTCTCGGTCATCCCCGTGCTGGACAACTCGGGCACGATGGAGGTGAGAAGCGAGAAGAGCGAATAGTTCGTCGCCGGCGCATGCGCGTAGATGCTATCGAAGCGCAGCGCATGCGCGGTGTATTTCGAGAGATGGGGCGTGACCGGCTTCACGCTCGGATAGTCGTAGACATATTCGGCCGGAACGGATTCGAGGACGAACAGCACGACGTTCTCGATCGCGGGGACGTCGGGTTTCGCCGGGACGCCCCCGGGCAGGGCTGCCGCCGGGTGGGGATCCTCGTGGCCTTCCAAGGGATTGCCGGCCGGAAGGTCCACGAAGTGGGGCTGCGCGGGTACCACGAGCGACTTGGTGAAGGCGACGACCGGGTTTGCCAGCTTCGCGCCGGGCGCTGTCGGTACGGCCTCTAATCCCGAATAGAGCAGACCGATCAGGACAACGCAGGCCGCTCCTGCTGCCATCCGTGGGGACGCCGGGGCGAGGCGCAGCAGCAGGGCCACGCAGGTGGCCGCCATTGCTGCGAAGGCGAGGGGGATGGCGAGGACGACGAACAGCGCATTCCCTGACATCGCGTAGAGGATGCCGTTTCGGGCGCCTGACAGGAAATCGGAGTAGCGGAGCCAATCGATGGTCACCGGCTCGCCGATGATGCGGACGATCTCCAAATTGGCGACCGCGTAGGCGACCACGAGCAGGCATGCGCCGAACGTCGCCCATACGATGGCCGGCCGGGGACGCGGAAACGGGGCGGCTGCGGCGAGCGCCAGGAGGGCGATGGCACAGGTCAGCGAGAGATCCTGCACGCTTCCGGCGAGCAGGGTCTGCAGACGATCCGCGAATGTTCCTCGGGACAGCTCCGGCAGCAGCAGGAAGATGCGCAACGACAGCAGCGAAACGGCGAGCGCGGTGACGATCCCGACAATGACCAGGCGCGGCGATTCATCGATCGCACTTCGCACCCAGACGCCTCTTCTCGGTTCGTTCATCGCGAAATGCTCCGGCTCCGAGTTCGCTGCGGAAGGGTGTGCCGCGCATCAGACAACGGATAGTGGCAAGGCCGATGCAGGCTATTCCGACAGCGGCCAGTCAGACGGACGGTAGCCGTCCAGGTAGGCCCGCACCAGCCTTTGGATGGAGCCGCGGATCGGCCGATGGCCCTCGTCGCCGATCTGGATTTCCATGCGCCGGACGAGATCAGGGTCGACCGAGAGCATCGCGGCGAGCTGGCGAACCGAAAGGCCCAGCTCACGACGCGCCTCTCTCAGCTGGGTCGGGGTCAAGGGGCGTGCCTCCCGGCCGGGCTGGGCCCCTCAACTTCTGCCGACCGCAGCCATGACCTTCTTCGCATCGGCGCCGGCTTGGTCTCCGTCGACGAGCTTATGGAACTCGTCCCGGCGATCGGCTTCCCTATGCTTGAACACGTACCATTCGCCGTTCGGCTCCCTTCGCTGTAGCAGGTCTCCAGCCTGCATCGCATGGCCGAAACAGCTTTCCGAGGCGGCTTCGCCGGACCGGCTCACCCAATTGGCGCGGAAGCACACGCGCCCCTTCGGCGTGACGCGCCAGGTGCCTTTGGCGAAGCTCGCCGCGGCCTCCTTTCCCGCCCAGGCGACGAAGCCCCCGCCAGGCGCGAAGTAAGCGGCGCCGTCCGGCCAGAGCCAGGTTTTGCCGCCGTAGATGGCAACCAACTCCGCGGGCGCGACCGGGCCGAGCCCAGGAGCCCGAACAGGCTTCTTCGTCGTTACCGCCGTGGGCTTTTCCGGCATGGCGGCCGGTTTCTGCTTCGTCGACTTCTTGGTCGACGCGGCAGGGGGCTTGTCGGCAGCGCTGCCGGCGCTGCGGGTGCCCGTCGCCATCGCCGAGGTCGCGACCGCCGACCCGAGAAGGCCGGCTAGGCAGCACAGCCAGGCGTTGTGTCTCATCGATCTCTCCAAGCCTTTGAAACGATGAATTCTTCCGATGCGCTTGAAATAGCTAAAATCACGTCGTCTTCAGTATAAGTCGGTTAATCCTGAGCCCTTCAAACCCCGAATACATCTATCTTTAGTGACCGGTTTAACGCGGGACGTGCGACTGAGTGCGCAGTCTCGACCCCAAGTGCTGCGCGACAGCGCAAGTTTGTTGCGTTTGGAGTCGGGCTTGATCTCTGTGCGTGAAGTTGCCCGCTCGATCGCGGGCATCGCGTTTGCCGGCCTCATTGGAGCGGGCTCGCTCCTGGTCACCGGGGCGACAGGATCGGCGGGCGCGGAGATCGCCGCGACCGCCTCCTCCGACGTCGTCAGGGCGCAGGCGGCAAAGGAGAGAAGGAAGCGCCGCTCCGCGCCTCCGACGCTCGGCATGTACGACCCGGAGCTTTCCTTCCGAAACGAAGGCGGAGTCGGGCTCGAGCACTTCTTCATCTTCTGGCAAGCGTTCGATCGCGACCACCTGCGGGACAAGGTCCAGTACGCGGAGATACGCCGTCGACGGGTGATGATCACCGTCGAGCCATACACCAAGGCTGCCAACTGGGTTGACGGTGCGAACGTGCTGCTCCCGCAGGTCGCGAAAGGGCAATACAACGCCCAGATCGAGTCGGTGTGCACCGAAATCGCCTCCATCAGCGGCACCCCGCTCGTACGCTGGGGACACGAGATGGACGATGCAAAGGACGGCTATCCGTGGTCGGGGCGGGAGCCGTCGGACTACGTCGCGGCGTACCGCCACTTCGTGAAAAAGTGCAGGGACTTGGCTCCGCGGGCCGAGTTCGTGTGGTCGCCGATCGGGCATCCCGGGCTGCAGCGCTACTACCCGGGTGACGACGTCGTGGATCACGTCGGGCTGCCGCTCTGGGGCTACCAGAAAGCGGACCGCCGCTGGTTCGGCCGGGAACGCAGTTTCGACGAGGCGCTGGAGGAGAAGTACGCGCTCGTCGAGCGCTTCGAGAAGCCGGTAGTAATCGCGGAGTTTGGGGTGAGCGGAAACGGCCGCTACAGGCGCTCATGGCTCGGCTCCTACCGCGAGAAGCTGCGCGCCTTCCCGCTCGTAACGGCCGTCGCCTACTTCAACGTCCGCAACCCGCACAAATGGCCGGACGGCCTCGGGCAGCCGGACTGGCGCGTCAGGCCCGCGGTCATCGGTCTCCACTGACATCGAGGGCCCGATCGGCGACGCACATCCGTCATGCCCAGTGCGTTCGATGCTGGCGGCCGCGGATCGGTAAGCGCGCATCGTCTCCCCTCCTTTCTCTGCCGCCACGGAGCGCCCGGAGGCCGCGAGACGGCCGGTCACTTCAGGCCAAGGTCGGTCGGCTCGAGCCGCCAATCCGGCTTGCCGAAGGCCTCCGGCCAGGGATAGGTCTCGACGTCGTTGAAGTAGATGACCGACTTGAGCTCCGGAAATTCCGATCGCGCGTCCTTGATCTCCTTAGCCCACGTGGCGCGATAGGCGCTGTCGCCGGTGAAGCCCAGCTCGGCGACGACGACAGGCTTGCGGTACTGGCGGACGCGGTCGTACTTCTCGCGAAGGGCGTCCCTGAAGCCGCGGTCACGGCCGAACTTGGCCCGGTCGTAGGCCTGCAGGCCGAACAGCGAGAGGCCGATCTCGTCGACGAATTCGTCTCCCGGATAGTATTTGGCGAGGTCTTCGTCGCCGCGCGGCGACCAGATGAAGCTCGCCTTCGGCGCGTGCTTGCGACAGAGCGCGACGAAGTGCTGATAGGCGAGCACGTAACGCTTCGGCGGCCAGCCCGACCAGGTGAAATTGCCGGAGGATGCGGGATCCGAGCACTCGCCCCGCCGTATGGTCGAGCCGGGCTCCTCGCGGCAGCGACGATACTCGTCGTCCTCTGCGGGCGAGAAGGACTGGGCGAGCGCCTGTTCCGGCCGCTTCTCCATCTCATGGCCCCAGCGGACACTCACTGGGGTCTTCAGCGCTCCCAGCGCATCGCACATGCGGCCGATCTCTCGATCGTAGCGGCCGGCCACCATGTCGGTGCCGAGCGCCTGCGCGTCCTTCGCGCCGGTGCCGGCCCAGGACCACGGCTCGGTGGTGACGAGCAGCTTTCGGCCCCTTCGCGTGGCGTAGGCCTCCGCCGCCGCGAGGCTCGCGAGGTCGACGTCACGCCAAGGCATGAAAACGTGTTCGACGGCCACGCCGCTGGCGCCCGAGAAGCGGCCGGCCGGGTCGTATACGCCGAGCTCCGGCGTCGCCGCCGGTGCGGCGCCGGACTCACCGGCGGACACGGGCGACAGCGTGAGGATGCCTGAAACGGCCGTGAGGCCGGCCAGGAGCGACAGAACATGCCACCGATCGGCTTTCATCGTTCACCTCGCTCTGCAGAAAACACCACTCAACGCACACCTCGGGGGCTCTCCGACGGTGTCCAACGTTCGAAGTTCAGCCGGCGCACGCCGACCGCTCCCTGCCCGGCGCCGGCGACGGAGAACGTCGTCCGGACGACGCGGAATCCGCCGGGTCCCCATGTCAGTCCCTCGAGGCCGGACAGGCCGCGGACGGAGAGCCCGCCCAGCGAGGTGGCGATGAGGACCATCGAGAGGCAGGTCGTGGCGAAGGCTCGGCCCCCGGCCCGCCGTTCGTCAGCCCGCCAATGACTGAGAGAGACCCCGGCGGCGATCAGCCCGTACAAGATGGCGTTGACCGCGCAGAAGATATAAAAGCCCTGTGCCTCGACATTGCCGCCGACGAGAAGCACAGGCGCGGCCGAAGCGACCGACAGCAACGCGTAGGGCATGAAGACGCGGAGCGGCAACGGGCCGCCCGGCGCCGAGCCCTTGGGCGTCACCCGGAACTCGGCGACGCGACCGCGATGCCAGTCCACGACGGCGGCGACGGTCCCGAAAAGGGTCCACGGCCAGCGTACGAGCTGAAAGGCGATCCCCTCCCAGCTCACCACCCTTGCGTTTTGCGGGCGCAGGATTCCCCAGCGCCTCCACCGGGTGGCGAGCAGCAAAAGCACCGCCGACATCGGAACGAAATGCATGAGGAAGTCGATGTAGCCGACATCGACGAAGGGCATGTCGAGCAGGACGGCGATCACCGGCAGGACGAACGACGCCAGCATGACGACCGAGAACAGCGGATACCACAGCTCAGAGAAGACGAACTGGAACTTCAGCCGGGGCGGCAGCCGATGATAGTAGCTCTTCAGATGCACGAGGAAGATCGTGAACACGCTGCGCGACCACTGGAATTCCTGGGTGACGAGGTCGGCGAAGGTCAGCGGGCCGTCGCCGTGCGCGATGGCGTCGATCGCGTGCACGCCGCGCCAGCCGGAAGCGTTCATCATCAGGCTCGTCGAGTGGTCCTCGGCGAGCTCTGGGCCGAGGCCGCCCGCCTCCCGCAGCGCGCGCGTGCGCACCGCGTAATGCGAGCCGATGCACAGCGGCGCCCAGCCATTGGTGTAGCCGGCCTGCAGCGGCCCGTGCAGGGATCCTTCGACATGCAGTCGGCCTCGGGCGGACCAGCTCTCAGCCGCGTTGCTGTCGCAAATGCTCGGCGCGCTGACGTAGCCGACATCGTCGGCGGCGAAGCCCTTCAAGATCTCGCGCAGGTAGGTCGGGGACGGAACGTGGTCCGCATCGAGCTGCGCCACGAAATCGTAGTTCGAATAGCCGACCGTGTCGTAGAAATAGGCGAGGTTGCCTTCCTTGCACCGCGTTCGGCGCGGCCACGTCTGGCGGTGATACTCGGCGACGCCGCGGCGCGTGCAGACGCGGACGCCCCGCGCGCGGCACCAGGCGAGCGTCATCTCGCTCGGATCCTCGTCCGCGAGCCAGGTGTCGTGCCGTACCGTTTGCCTGAGCATCGCCTCTAGCGTGGCCGCGACGACCTGGAATGGCTCCGAAGGCGCCTTCGTCACCACCATCGCGATGCGCGCATCCTGCGGCATGGGGCTGTCGGGCGCCGGCCGGCGGGCGCGCGCGAGGAAAAACAGGAAATAGCCGGGCAGGATCGTCAGCCAGATCAGCAGACCGGTGATGAGCAGGAAGCCGCCGATCGTGCGCACGTGATCGGCATTGAGCCACCAGGCCCAGAACCACACGAACGCAGTCAGCCACAGGGCGATCCCCACTGCCAGCTCGACCCGCGACCGCCGATCGAGGAGCGGGACCAGGAAGTCGCTGCTACGGGATCCGGAGCGAGCGATCACCGGGGCCGATGCGACCTCCAGCCCAGGCAGGCCGGCGGCCATCAGATGGCGATCCCGAAGGATGGTGCCGCGGTGCGGACGATGGTCGCGAGGTCCGACAACTGCGGCACGAACTGCAGCGTGGCGCGCGCTGCGGCGGCGTCGGCGACGAGGATCGGGGGATCGCCGCTCCGCGCGGGGCCGACTGTCGTGCGGACCTGCCGTCCCGTGACGGCATGGATTTCCCGCACCACGTCGAGGATGGAGTGGCCGCGGCCGCTGCCGAGATTGAGCGCGGTGCTCGGACCGTCGGCGAGGAGGTACTCGGTGGCGCGGACATGCGCGATCGACAGGTCCGTCACGTGGACGAAGTCTCGCACGCAGGTGCCATCCGCGGTCGGATGCCTATCGCCGAATATCTCGAGCGTCCGGTGCTCGCCGGCAGCCGTGCGCAGCGCGAGCGGGATGAGATGCGTCTCGGGGTCGTGCCGCTCGATCGCTTGGCCGTCCGGGTCGGCACCGCTGGCATTGAAGTAACGCAGGATCGCAAAGCTGATCCCGTAGGCTTTGGCGTAGTCCCGCAGCAGATGTTCGCAGATGAGCTTGGAACGGCCGTAGGGGCTGATCGGCGATTGGGGCGCGTCCTCGCGGATCGGCAGGGAGGCCGGAATGCCGTAGGTCGCGCAGGAGCTCGAGAAGACGACCCTGGAAACACCGCTCGCGAGGCATGCATCCAGCAGCGACTGCGTGCCGACGACGTTCGTCCGGTAGTAGATGGCCGGATCCGCGAAAGATTCCCCTACGTAGGCGACGCCGGCAAAATGGATGACCGCCACCGGCCGGTAGTGCATCAGGACATCGCGGAGCCGCGACTGGTCGAGGAGATCGCCGACGACGAGCGGCCCCCATTTCACCGCATCCGCGTGCCCCCGCGAGAGGTTGTCGTAGGTGACCGGCTCGAAGCCTCTCGCGGCGAGCGCCTTGCAGGTATGCGCGCCGATGTAGCCGGCACCGCCGGTGACGAGAACGGGCGCCGCGCTCATTCGGCGGCTCCCGCCGTCGCCGCCGCCTGCGCTGCGAGCTCGCCGCGGAAGTAGTCGATCGTCCGCGACAGCCCCGTCTCCAGGCTGACCTTCGGCTGCCAGCCGAGTGCCGCGCGCGCCGCCGAGATGTCCGGACGGCGCCGCCGCGGGTCGTCGGCCGGCAGCGGCCTATGGACGAGACCGGGCGACGATCCCGTCATCCGGCAGACGATCTCGGCGATCTCGGCGACGGTGTATTCTTCGGGATTGCCGAGATTGATCGGGCCGAGGCCCGCGCCCGGGCTGTTCATGAGGCGCACGAGGCCGTCGACCAGGTCGTCCACGTAGCAAAGCGAGCGCGTCTGCTCGCCACCGCCATAGACTGTGATCGACCGTCCGGTCAGCGCTTGGACAATGAAGTTAGAGACGACCCGGCCGTCGTCGGCGCGCATCCTCGGGCCGTACGTGTTGAATATTCGCGCCACGCGAACAGAAACGCCGTATTGCCGCGAATAATCGAAGAACAGGGTCTCGGCGCAGCGCTTCCCTTCGTCGTAGCAGGCGCGTGGACCGGTTGGATTGACATTACCCCAGTAACTCTCGACCTGAGGATGCACCTCCGGATCGCCATAGACCTCAGATGTGGAGGCTTGCAGGACGGTGGCGCCGTGGCGCCGCGCGAGGTCGAGAACGCCGAGCGCGCCATGGACGTTCGTCTTCAGCGTGTGCACCGGGTCGCGCTGATAAGCCGGCGGCGACGCCGCGCAGGCGAGATTGTAGATCTGGTCGACCGGGCCGACGTCGAAGGGCTCCGTCACGTCGTGTCTGACGAACGTGAAGCCCGCGCGGCCGATCAGGTGCGCGATATTCTGCAACCGTCCGGTCAGTAGACTGTCGAGACAGACCGCATCGCTGGCGGAATCCAGGAGCCGATCACAGAGATGGGACCCGATAAACCCAGCACCGCCCGTGACCAATATTCGTCGTCTTGGCGCGCGGGTCGTGCGCACGCCAACAGGTTCTCTGTACGCCATCGCGTCGGAGCCATGTCGGAATCTAATGAACAAGCGAGAACGGCCGCAGAAACGGCTTGTCACTCGCGCGAAAGTTCTCTGGGAAGAGCGTCGTCTCGGGTGCGACTAAACAGCTGGTCGTCCAGGCGGCTCGAGCCGAGCCGGGCTTGACGTCTTGTTATTCACGACCGCTGTGAGGGCCTTGTGAGCCCTAGGACAATTCTCCGAAGTTGCGATCTCGCTGACGCTGATTCCCACTTTGGGTTGATCGCGTCGCTAGGAAGCCGCTCCGAGACCCTAGCTCGTTTAAAAAAAGAGTCAAATCGACTCTTTCAGATATCGTTAACGCTTAAGCTCAGATGAAGCCGGGCTTGAGAAGGCATGCACCCGAATGTCCGCTACCGCTAGGTATCGATGGTACAGATCATGAAATCCGCTAGTTAGATGAACAGAGAGTGCCTCAGCAGTGCGGTTTGACCGGCACACTAATAAGACCAGTTCTATTGGACTAACGACGTATATTGAAAGGTTCGCGGAAACGTCGCCTCGAAACATGCCGATTTGCTTGAGCGCGTCGGCGGACCGGTAGGGGAGGACGCGAATGGAAAGGGCTTTTTTTCTTTCTCCGCGTTCTCTTGAGAGGGCCCGTGCTCCGCCCGGGCGGCGCCCACATCGCTCACTTCCAACTTCCGTCGCCTGCTTCAATTTTTCTTGAGAACGCACGTCGCGGAGCGGCTGGCGGCGCTCCTTCGACCGGTTCCGGATTTCAACCAAGGCGGCGTTCGCACGGCCGAGTGGCAGGAACATATTCCGAGGATCCTCACGTTCAGGCCTTCTCGCAGTCCCACACGCCGTCCCAGCCCGCCTGCGGCGGCTGCGCCGCGAGCGTCGCGCAGCGGCTGGCTAACATCTCCGCTAGACCCTTCAGGCCGATCTCCGTTCCCGCGTCCCCGGCGCGCTCGAACAGGCTTCTGGCCGCCTCCCAATCCCCGCGACGATAAGCAGCGAGCGCGGCCGCGTACTGCTCACGGAAGGGACCTGCCCGCCGTCCCGCCTCGGACCGGCCGAGAATCGTCCAGATGCGGTCCGGACGCTTGCGTCCCTTGACGCGGACGATATCGACTTCGAGCACCTCCAGCGCGGCTGCGCCGTCACGACAAGCCAGGTCCGAGACGAGGTTGCTGACGCGGTACATCGCAGTGAGCCCTTCGATCCGCGAGGCGAGATTTACCGCGTCGCCGAGGGCGCTGTAATCGAAGCGCATGCTGGAGCCCATATTGCCGACGATCGCGTTCCCCGTCGCGACGCCAATTCCAAGGTGGAGCGCCGCCGCCGGCTCGCGCCCTCCCTGCAGGCTCTCCCGCGCCCGTTCGGCATTGAGTGCCTCGAGGCGCGCGATCATCTCGAGGCATACCTCGCAGGCGTGACGGCTGTGCTCCGGATCATCGAGCGGCGCGTTCCAGAATGCCATGATCGCATCGCCCATGTACTTGTCGATCGTGCCGCCGCTCGCGGTGATTGCCTCTGTCAGCGGGGTGAGCAGCCTGTTCATGAGGGCGATAAGGTCTGCGGGATTGTCGCGATAGGTTTCTGCAATGCTCGTAAAGCCCCGCACGTCACTGAATAGGACAGTCAGCTGCCGCGTCTCGCCGCCGAGCTGCAGCCGCTCGGGCTCCCGCGCGAGCCGCTCCACCAGGCTCGGGGCGAGATAATGGCCGAACGCCTCGCGAACACGGTCGCGCTCGCGCTCGGTGCGCAGATAGAGAAAGCCGGAACCGAAAATGTAGACGGCCGTAAGGCCCAGGATCGGGAAGGTCGGATCGATCAGCACGCCGTGGTCGAAATAGCCGATCCCGGATGTGCCGAGCACCACCACAACCGCGAGCGCGCCGAGGCCAGCGCCGGCGAAGGCGCCGACGAGATAGATGAGAGTGGCGAGCACGATGCTGCCGACGAGTGTGAGCACGATCTCGAGCCCAGTCGCATAGTCCGGGCGATAGAGAAACCGGCCCTGCAGGATCTGCTCGATCGCCTGAGCGTGCACTTCGACGCCGGCGGCGACGGCGTCGAGCGGCGTCGCTCGCAGATCCAACAGGCCCGGCGCGCTCGTTCCGACGAGGACGATGCGGCCAGCGATGTCGTCGCCGGCGATCGTCCCGTCCAGCACCTCTCTCGCCGAGATGAACCGCTGCGGATCGTGGAAAGAGAAGGCGACCCAGACTTGCCCGGTGGCGTCGGTCGGGATCCGGGCGTCGCCGATGCGGACCGACGTGATGCCGCTTTCGATGCCGAAGCCGCCCTCGGCGCTCGCCGAGGACGACCGAACCACTATGGTGCTCGCCCCCTGGGCGAGGCGCACGGTGTCGGCGACCAGCGACGGATAGAGCTCGCTGCCGAAGCGCACGACGAGCGGCACCTTGCGGACGATCTGGTCCGACTCCGGGAGCCAGTTGAGCGAGCCGATGCCGAGAGCGGCCTCGTTGACGGCGGCGGTGTTCAGCGTCGCACTGCCGAAGGCCGGCACGTGGCGGCCCGGATCCGATCCGAGCAGCGCGAACGCGGTCGGCGCCGGCGGAACTGGGCCGGTGCCCGTCTGTCCGATCGCGCCGAGCACGACATTGTTGCGTCGGATCGCCTCCGCAAACCTGGCATCGCCCGAGATGCGAGCCGGCAGCCGGTCGAGCAACGCACTGGCGGCCGGATCGTCCTTCATGGACTGGCGCAGGACGACGACGGGATCGGGCTCGGGCTCGGGAAAGACGAAGTCGAAGGCGACCACGACCGCGCCGAGCTCGCCGAGACGGTCGACGAGCCGTCCGAGAAGCTCGCGCGGCCACGGCCAGCGCCCGAGCGCAGCGAGCGAGGCGGCGTCGATGTCGACGATGCGAACCGGGTAGTCCAGGTCGACCGGGCGCGGCGCGAGCCGCTGGAACATGTCGTAGGCGAGCAGGCGAAGCCGGACCAACGGCTCCGGATCGAGCAGGCGCAGCCCGGCGATCGACGAGATGATTACAACCATGGCGAGAGCATAGGCGAGCCGCGAACTCATGCCGTTACTCCCCCGGGCTCCAAGGTCACGGCTCTTGCCGTGCAACCGGTGCGCTACCAGCCGAACGACGACTATGCTAACTTGACTTTAATTGTCGACTGGAGGCTCTACCATGCAACGGACTTGCGAGCTTCTCGACCGAATGCAATCAGGGCTGCGTATCGGCAGCGCCGTTGTGATCCTCGCAGCCTCACTCGCCGCTGGTCTCGCCGGCGTCGGCCCCGCGCGCTCGGCGGCCGAGCCCGAGATCGGCACGACTGTGATAACCGTTCGGAGCGTGCACGGCTATCTCGGCCAGCTCGAGCGGCCGCTCGGCGAAGGCGCGCGCGTGCACCTCGACGAGGTGCTGAAGACGGGCTCGGAATCGCGCGCGGAACTGCAGCTCGACGACGACACCAAGCTCGCCTTGGGGCCTAACGGCCGCCTCGTCCTCGACGACTACGTCGTCGGCGAGAAAACGACGAAGCGCGTCAGCATAAACGTTCTGAAGGGCGCGCTTCGCTTCGTTACCGGCGACAACGACAAGCGCGCCTATCGGATCGACACCCCCTCGGCGAGCATCGGCGTCCGCGGCACGGTGTTCGATCTCTACGTGCACAACGAGCGCGAGACGCTGATCCTCCTCCTCGAGGGAGAGATCGGCGTCTGTTCGCGGACCGCCCCCGGCTCTCTCGCGGGGGTTTGCCGCGTGATCGACCAGCGCGACCGGATCGTTTACGCGTGCGGCAACGGCATCGTGTCGGTGCCGGTGAAATGGGCGCCCTCCCTGCTACCGGGAGTTCCAGTCGCGATCGCGTTCCCGTTCCTCGAGGATGCGCCCACCGTCGATCCCGTGATCCGCGCCGAATATGCCGCGATCACCGACGAGTCGGCGGCCGCGCTGCGCCTCATCAACGAGGTGCGCGAGCGCTGCCGCAACCGATGAGCAGCGCGACCGCCCGCGCTCTTATCGCTGCCGCGGCTGTCTTGCTCTCGGCAGAGGCGGCGCTTGCGCAGATGGCGACGCAAGCGCAGCCGGACTCCTCCAGTGTCGCGTCGCAAGCGGGCGCCTCTCCGAAGATCAAGCTCGGCGTTTTCGATCCCGGCGCGGCCTTCGGCAAGGCGGATCTCCAGATCGAGCACATCTTCATGCCCTGGGCGGGCGTCGACCTGAAATCGCTCGATGCTGCGTCCCGCTACGCGGCCGATCGCAAGCGGGAACTGCTCGTCACGCTGGAGCCCTGGTCGTGGGACCGGTCCCTGCCGGACTCGGCCGACGACCTCAAGCGGACGATCATTGCCGGCCGTTACGACCCGGAAATCCGCGCCATCTGCGGGAAGCTCGGCAGCCTCGGCACGTCGACTACGGTCCGCTGGGGACACGAGATGGATCTCAAGAACGCCCGCTATCCTTGGGCGAACTGGAATCCCGGCGATTATGTTGCGGCATATCGCCACTTTGTCGAGGTCTGCCGGGCGGCGGCGCCGAGGCTCGCCTTCATGTGGTCGCCGCGGGGCGAGCACGATCTTCTCGACTACTATCCTGGAGACGGCTACGTCGACGTGGTCGGCATCTCCGTGTTCGGCCTGCAGGCCTACGACAAGGCCGCGTTCGGCGCCGAGCGCGACTTCGTGGCGCTCTTCGGCCCGAGCTACGAGCTCGCAGCAACGCTGAAGAAGCCGATCGTGATTTCCGAGTTCGGTTGCTCCGGCGACAAGACCTATGTCACGCGTTGCATGGACCTGTCGGTCTCCACGCTCGGGCGCTATCCTCTGCTGGCAGGCGTGGTCTACTTCAACGATCTCGAGCCCGGCCAGTGGCCGGCAGCCTACGGCAGGCCCGACTGGCGGATGAAAGCGGAGACAGCATCCCGCTTCCGGTTGCCGTAGATTGCTCCTCCGAATGGAGAATGTTCGATCCCAGTCCCTCTCCCTCCGCCATATATGCTCGTAAGCTATTGATATTGCTATTTATTTGAGAATTCAGCACCATCCGCCCACGAAATAACCGGCAGTTCGAATTGGATTGAACCGGCCAATTGCGGACATTCGCGGACGGTGGCCCTGCCACGCCCGCTTCTTCGGCGCGTCGGCCGGCCCCGGCGACACCAGTCGATCCGTCCCTTCCGCAGCCAGAATGGCGACCGCGGACGTCAGTTCATCCTCAACGAGAGCGAGGGCATTCGCACGTAGGCTTGCATCAGCGCGCTGAGGCTGCAGCGATCGGGATCGATTTGGCGTTCAGTCTCCCGAACCAGTCGCGCTCGACGTGCCATCAAGGGCGACGCTTCGGATTGAGCGATAGATCGATGCTGGTGCCGCTGCCGCCCGCCACGCGAGACATGCCCACTTCCGAATGTCCTCGCTCTCGACGAGCACCAGCCTATCGGCGGCCATCTCGTGGTCGACGGATGGCGGGCGGCCGATTGGACGAGCAGGTCGAACGGCAGAACGGCCAAGACCAACGCAGAAGGTATGCGAGCGAACGGAGCACGCGTCTACCGGCCCGATAAGGGAACGGTTCACGTCACCTCGGCCCCAAAAGCGCCGCTGGTCGCAAACCTGACATCTCGGTCGCGGCGTGATCGAAGCTCGCTTATCCTCCCGGGCCTCGAAGCGTGGAAGACGCGTCCACGCGATGCCATAGGCAATTCGATAACCCCTAGCGCCGGTAGCAGTTCGTTCGCAGCCGTCATGGCGGCTTCGGTAGTAAAAGTCACGACCGCGGGAGCGGGCTCACCTTCACCCTCGACGTAGGCTTCCGGCTCCAGACGACGAGGGCGGGAGCCAAGCGGGCATTCGTCCGACCTCAGCAAAGGATGTTTGAAGAGAAAAGCTTCGCATTGTGCAGCATGGTTCTGCCGAGAGCACGGTTTCGATTACCGAATAGGGACGGAGCGCCGATGCCGGCAGCGTCATATGCTGTCGGTAGAGACGAGACTCTGACCGCGCGAGACCGAGCCGTCCTTTCTCGGCTTTGTCTTCCGCGATGCCTTGAGAGTCGAATACACGATCGAGAGCAGGAGAACGGCATCGACCGCCAGGATCGTCGCGGCGATCGGGCGCTCGAGGAAGATCGTCAGGCCGTCCTCAGAGAGCAGCAGCGAGCGCCGCAGGTTGCTCTCCATCACGCTTCCGAGAATCATGCCGATGATGATCGGCGCGAGTGGGTATCCGGCGCGGCGCATAACGTAGCCGACGGCACCGAAGGCGAACATGACCCAGAGGTCGAAGGTGGAGCTTTGCAGGGAATAGGTGCCGAGGACCGACAGCAGCAGGATCGCCGGCAGCAGCCATGCCTTGGGAACCTTCAGAACCGAGCCGAAGACCGGCGCCAGCATGACGCCCAGTGTCAGCAGCATCACGTTCCCCATCAGATAGGCGACGAAGATGCCGCCCGCGACCTCCGGGTGGTCGCGGAAGAGATCGGGACCGGGAAAGAAGCCGAGCAGGATCAGCGCGCCCATGAGCACGGCTGTAGAGGCGTCTCCCGGGATTCCGAGCGACAGCGTGGGGATGAGCGCGCCGCCGCAGCAGGCGTTGTTGGCGGCCTCGGCGGCGACGACGCCACCCTCCGCGCCCTCGCCATAGCGCTCGCCCGGCCGGGCGAGCTTCTTCGCGGTCGCGTAGGAGATGAAGGCGCTCACATCGCCGCCGGCTCCCGGAAGGGCACCGAAGAAGGTGCCGATCAGCGAGGAGCGAAGCAGATTGATCTTGTGCCGCACGAGAAGGCCGAGCGCCGCGAAGGAGACCCGAAGCCGCTGGACTCGCGGCTGCTCGAGGTAGCCGCCCGCCTCGACCTGGCGAAAGATCTCCGACAGCGCGAACAGGCCGACGACCACCGCGACGAGATGGGGGCCGCTCGCGAGCTTGAAATTGTCGAAGGTGAAGCGCTCGGCATTGGTGAACTCGTCCGTGCCGATCATCGACAGGAACAGGCCCAGCCCTCCGGCGAGCAGGCCCTTCAGCGCCGACCCTTCCGAGACGAGAGCGATCGTGAGCACGCCGAGAACCGCGAGGGCGAAGTATTCGGGCGGCGCGAAGCGCAGGGCGAACTTCGCCAGCACCGGCGACAGAAAGACGAGGACCAGGCCGCCGACGAGGCCACCGACGGCCGAAGCGCTCATCGCTAGGCCGACCGCCTCCTGCGCCCGGCCCTTCTGCGCCATCGGGAAGCCGTCGAAGAGGGTCGCTGCGGCGAGCGGCGTACCGGGTATCCGGAGCAGGATGGCCGAGATCGAGCCGCCCGCCGAGCCGCCGATATAGATGGCGATCAGCATGCCCATCGCCGGGATCGGCGGCAGATGGAACGCGAACGGCAGCAGCAGCACGATTCCCATCAAGGGGCCGAGCCCCGGGAGCACGCCGATGACGAGCCCGCCGACGATGCCGAGCGCGGTCAGGAGGAGCGACTCGAACGTCAGGAACAGGGGCAGCCCGTGACTCAGCAGGTCGAACATGTCGGGGCCCTCAGCCGAAGACCGAGATCGCGAAGACCCCGACAGGCAGCACCACGTTGAGCATCCCCTCGAAGACGAACGAAGTGGCGAGCCAGAGCGCGATGCTGCCGACGGCGGCAGACAGCCACGTCAAGCCGAAAGCCCGCATCGTGACGGTCAGCAGAACCGGCGTGAGGATGTGAAATCCCGCGTAAGGCAGGAGCGCGAGATAGCCGACGAAGACGGCCGTCAGAACGAGTGCGAGCCGGGTCCCGGGCTCGGCTTCGAACGGCGACAGGTGCTGCACGCGACCGAGGAGAAGGCGAGCCCCTTGCACCGCGACGGCGACGCTCATGGCGGTCGCGATCACGCGGGGATAGAGGGCCGCGTTCTCGAGCGCACCGCCCTCGGAGGCGCCCTGCTCCGCGAGCGAGGTGGCGGACTGCCAGAAGATCACCGCCGGGACGGAGGCGAAGAGAAGCCACGCCATCCAATCGAAAGCGTGCGCACGAAGCCGTGCCATGGTGTTCCCCTTGAAGCCCGGATGCTTGGGCTCCCCTTATCCCGGCGTTCGGCATTGCCGCGCCATCGCCTTCGAAGGCGTGCGGCTTCGCGGCCAGCGCTCCCCGCGGCGAGGCGCGAGGAGCGGGAGGTTGCCGCCGGCGCTACTTCATCTGCTGGCGCTTCTGCTTCTCCCAGGCGATCGCATCGATGCCGGACTTGAGGTCGGACGCGACCGGACCGACGATGTCGGCGTATTTCTCGGGCCCGTATCCCAGCACGACGTATCCCATCGCGCCGAGCTTCTGCCGCACGTCGTCCCGCGCGAGCGCCTTGCCCATCGCCTCGCGCAGCTTGGCGACGACGGCCGGCGGCGTTTCCTTGCGCACCAGCCACCAATTCCAACCCATCGGCGCAAGTCCCTTCATGCCGAGATCGACGCCGAAATCCTGCACACGCGGCGCACCGCCATAGGTCTTGGACGCGTCCTCGAGGTCCGAGAGCACCGCCAACACTCGCACGTCGTCCTTGTTCGTCGTGTAAACGCCTGGGTTGATGACGACGAAGTCGAGCACGCCGCCGCGTAGATCCTTCACGGCGTTGTCGATCTCCGGATAGGGGACGACCTGGGCGACGACGTCCGACGTCTGCATCACCTTGGCGGCGACCATATGCGGCAGGGCGTCGGTCACGCCGGGGGAATAGCGGAGCTTGCCCGGGTCCGCCTTGGCGTAGGCGATCAGCGCCGGAAAGTCGCGGAAGCGCTCGTCGTTCTTCCGCACGACGATGGCGAAGCTGTTCGACGTCGCCGACCACAGCGGTGCGAAGTCGGCATAAGTCCAGCTGGCGTTCCCCAGCAGGGGCTGCAGGACCAGGGGCGCGACATAGCCGTCGAAGATGGTGTAGCCGTCGGCCGGCTTTTCGAGCGCGGTGCGGAACGCCTTCGTGCCGGCCGCGCCCGGCGTCGAAACCACCGAGATGTTGACGCCCAGCTCCTTGCCCATCGCGTCGGCGATGATCTGGCTCGCCGACATGGTCGCCCCGGGTCCCCAGGGGTAGATGTTCTCGATATTGCGCTCCGGAAATTCAGCCTGCGCGCTGCCTGAGAGCAACAGGCAGGCCGCCACGATCGCCAACCTCGTCCTTGTCATCGTTATCTCCCTCGATCTCGTTCGTTTCTAGTCCATACCAGCGGTAGACCTCCGCCGGCGTGTCATGGGCACGCAGCTGCCGAAGCATTTCCCGGTAGAGCCGCGTGCGAGCCTCCTCGTTCTCGACCGGAGTCTGCTGACGCGGATCGACGCGAAGGTCGTAGAGTCGCGTGCCGAGGTCGTCGAAGCCGATGCCGTCATTGTTGGGCACGCGCTTGGCGTCCTTGAGGGCGTCGATTCCCAGCAGAGGGACGCCCTTGGTGAAGTCGAAGGCGGGGACGAGCCGCGCGGTGCGCAGTTCCTCGACCGTGAAAGGGGCGGTCATGTGCGCGGGCGCCAGCGTGTACTCGACCAGCCCCTCACGGAAGATATCCGGCGGGTAGTGATAGAGCACCCAATCCCCGTCGGTGATGCCGATCGGGCCTGAAAAGACCCCGAAGACCGCCGATCGTCGGATCGGCAGATCTTCGGCGAGGACGGGAAGGATGCTCCGCCCGGTGACCTCGGAAGGTACGGGCAGGCCGTACAATTCGAGGAACGTCGGCATCAGGTCCATTGTCTGCGTCAGTCGCAGCCGCCGCGTTCCAGCCTGCCCCGCGTGATCCGGATGATGGACGATCAGCGGAATATGCGAGATCTCCTCGTAGTACGGCATGCGGCACTTTCCCCACCAGCCGTGCTCCGAGAGAAGAAATCCGTGGTCGGTGGAGAGAACGACGCAGGTGTCCTTCCACATGTCGTGCGCATCGAGATAGTCCAGCAGCTTGCCGAAATACTCGTCGCACATGGCGACCAGCGCGGCGTAATTGGCGCGGATCTCGGCGATCTCGGCGGGGCTCTCCGCGACGCGCTCGTAGTGCGGCCAGTCGAGGATGCGTCCCGCGTAGCCCGTGTCGAACGCCGCCTTGAAGCGCTCCGGTGCATGAAAGGGCTCGTGAGGGTCGAAGCACTCCAGCATCAGGAACCAGTCGTCCGCGGTCCGATTGCGGTCGAGGAAGCTGAAGGCGGACGCGAAGCAGCGGGGGCCTGGGAAGTCCGTCTCCTCGACCAGCTCCTCACGGTTGAGGGCATGCTGCAGGCGCTTGTCGCGCCTGGCGGTGTCGTAATGGCGTTCGTCGAACTGCGCCTTGATGCGCTCGACGGGAGGCTCGACCATCGCGATCCAGGGATCGTATTCCTGGCCGCGGATGAAGTCGTAGCTCGAGAACTTGGTGTGGAATCCGTGCCCGCCATCTTCGAAGTAGTGAAGATGATCGGAGATCAGGTGCGTATAGACGCCATTGTCTTTGAGAATCTGAGCGAAGGAATTGTCGTACGGCTCGAGCGGCCCCCAGGACCTGTGCGTGAAGTTGAGCCGGCCGGCATGCATGTCGCGCCGCGCCGGCATGCAGGGCAAGGAGCCGACATAGTGGCGATCGAAGGTGACCGCACGCTCCGCGAAGCGGTCGAAGTTCGGCGTTTTCACCGCCTGACCGCCATACACGCCCATCGCGCTGCGATTGAGCGAGTCGAACAAGACGAAGATCGTGCGCATTATTCCTCCCGATACCCAGTCTGGCGCGGAGCGCCGATAAGCGATAATGAGAACCGGTACATGGCCGATATCTGAAGGTTATCGTTGTGAGGCTGCTGGTCTCGCGTCATCTAGAGAATTTCCTCGCCCTCTACGAGGCGCGAAACATGCACGCGGCGGCGGAGAAGAAGGGGATCAGCCAGCCTGCGCTGACCAAGAGCCTGAGGCTCCTCGAGGCCGATCTCCAGGCGGAGCTGTTCGTCCGCTCCCACAAGGGGCTCGAGCCGACCGATGAGGGACGGGCGCTCTATCGGCACGCCCGTGCCATCGACCAGGAGGCGCGGTTCGCCGCGCTCGATATCGGCGAGATGCATGAGACCATGGGTGGTCAGATCAGCATCGGTGTCGGCCCCGTGCTCGCCATGAGCACCTTCCCCGCGGTCTTGGCCGAATTCCACCGCCAGCTGCCGCGCGTGGAGATTCTGGTCGAGACCGGGATCGCCGACCATCTCGTCGACGGTCTGATGCACGAGCGCTTCGACGTCGTCGTGGCAGCCCGTCCGGAGACGCTGCTGCCGGAGCGGTTCGTCACCGTTCCGCTCTTCACCACGGACATGGTCGTCATCTGCCGCAGCGGCCATCCGCTCGGCGGCCGCAAGGCCATCACACGCGCCGACCTGACGGCCTACCGGCGCGTCGGTTTCGTGGACGATCGCGAGTTCGAGAAGAGGTCGCGTCGACTCTTCGGCCGCCGATCGGATCGGCTGCGCCCGGTCCTGCAGACGACCTCGCTGACCATCATGTTCGGCGTTCTCGCCACGACGGATTATTACGCCATCGTCAGCAGCATCATCGTTCAACGCGCGCGACGTGAGGGACTGGCGGACTATCGCCTAGCAGGAGGGCTGTGGGAACTCGATATCGAGCTCATGTGCAAGGGGTCGCTGGCCTCGTCCAAGCCGATCGGCCTGCTTCGCAGGCTGCTGTCGGCGCATCCTGCATAGGCCGCCGGCGGAACGGCGTCGCCGTCGGGGAAGGAGGCGACAAGTCCCGGAACGAGAAGGCCAGCGTCAGCTTCGGCGGGACCAGACGGGCCGATTTCGTATACGGTTGACCGCGCCACGCCGGTCAGCGCGCCGGCGAGCGTCCGCGATCCGGCCTTTCTCAGAAGCCGGCGCGCGTCGCCGGGATGCCGTCGTCGAGGATCGGCCGTATCTCCTCCTCGAGCCGCCTGCACTCCTCGAGGACCATCGCCACCACCTCGCCGCGTCGCTCGCCGCTGAGGCGCGGCGTGACCGCGGTGACGTGGATGGCGCCGGCCGGGCGGCCGTCGGATCTGCGCAGCGCGACGGCGACCGCGGCCATGCCGGTCATCTCCGCCATGTCCTCGTAGATGTGGGTGTCGTTGTAGGCGTATCCCTGCCGGCGGGTGAAGGCGATCATCTCGCGCAGCTTGGCGTCGCTGAAGGCGTAGCGCGACCGTTCCTGCCGCTGCTGCGCCAGCACGCGCTCCACTTCCGGATCGCTCATCGCCGCCAGGATCGCCATGCTGCCGGCGCCGATGCCGAGCGGGCGCTGGTCGCCGACATTGAGGGTCAGCACCTTGATCGGGAAGGTGCCCTCGCGGGAATCGAGGCACACGGCGTGGTCGCCGACCTTGCCGACGAGGTAGATCGTGTCCTGCGTCTCGCGCGCGAGCCGCGTCAGCGCCGGCTCGGCGAGCTTGGCGATGCCGAAGCGGTTGCGTGCGGCCGAAGCCCAGCTCAGCAGCCGGATGCCGATGAAATAGCGGCCGGTCTCCTCGTCGAAGTCGACGAGCCCCTGGTCGGCGAGGCCGTTCAGCAGCCGATGGGCGGTCGTCTTGCCGAGCTCCGTCGCCTCGATGAGGTCGGTGAGCCGCAATCCGTGCGCGGAGGCGCGCGACAGCGCCTCCATGATGATCATCAGCCGCTCGGTGCTTCTTGGGGCGTCCCCGGCTTCACTCATGTGCAGTTCCATTTTTCCTGGCCAAGATTCCATGCTGCCGCTCGCGTTTCGAGCCGCGACCGACACCCTCCTACAGAGCAAACGTGCAGACTCGACGTCCAACCCGCTTTCATAGCCGCTTGACGAGTTCCAAATTTTTCTTCATTCATATCACATATTGGAACATCGGGAACGAGATGAGCAGTACCACGCCGATCAGGTATCTAGCATCGCCGGGCGCGGCGCCAGAGCCGGTCTGCTACCTCGATGGCGGCTTCGTGCCCGAATCCGCGGCGCGGGTCTCGGTCTTCGACCACGGGCTCCTCTATGGCGACGGCGTGTTCGATACGGTCGTGGCCTGGCAAGGCTCGCTGTTCCGCCTCGACGACCATATCGCCAGGCTCTTCCGCTCGATGAAGGCGATAGGCCTCGAGGGAGGATTCTCCGCCGACGAGCTGAAGTCGCTCACCCGCCAGGCCGTCCGGCTGAACGGGCTGGAGAACGCCTACGTGAAATGGGTGGTCACGCGCGGCGCCAACGGCACGCCCTTGATGGATCCTGCCGGCTGCCGCCCGACCCTCGTCATCGTCGTCCGCCCCTATATCGAGCGATTCACGGCGCGTGCCGAGAACGGCATCGGCCTGAAGACCGTCGCCATCCGCCGCACGCCGGCCCAGTGTCTCGACCCCGGCATCAAGAACCTCAACTACCTGAACCTGATCCTCGCCAAGATGGAGGCGAAGGCGGCGCAGTGCGACGAGGCGCTGATGCTCGACCTCGACGGCAATGTCTGCGAGGCGCCCGGCTACAACGTCTTCATCGTCGAGAAGGGTCGCCTCTCGACACCGGTGCGCGACATCCTCGCCGGCATCACCCGCGCGAGCGTTCTCCACCTCGCGCGCTCGCGGGGCATGGAAGCGCTGGAGCACGACATCGGGCTCTACCGAGCCTACACGGCCGACGAGGTCTTCCTCACCAGCACCGCGGGCGGGCTGGTCCCGGTGACGCGGATCGACGGTAGGACGATCGGCACTGGGCGTCCGGGCCCGGTCTACGCGGCGCTCTCGAGCGCCTATTCCGAAATACTGGGCGCGCCCGACTGGGGCGTGCCGGTCGCAGAGCCAATCGAACCCCGAATGGAGGTAATGCAATGAGCCTCGTTCACGCATGCTTGGGCGCCGGCGCGCTCGCCCTCATGGCCGCCTCCGCCTCGGCGGCCGACCGCTTCGTGACCATCGGCACTGGCGGCGTCACCGGCGTCTACTATCCGGCCGGCGGCGCGGTCTGCCGTCTCGTCAACGCCCGTCGGACCCAGCACGGCCTGCGCTGCTCGGTGGAATCCACCGGCGGGTCGGTCTTCAACGCCAACGCATTGAAGCGTGGAGACCTCGAGCTGGCGATCATCCAGTCTGACTTCCAGGCCTACGCCTACAAGGGCACGAACGTCTTCGAGAAGCCGTTCCCGGAAATGCGCTCGCTGTTCTCGCTGCATGGCGAGCCGGTCCAGCTCATGGCCCGCAAGGACGCCGACATCAAGAGCTTCGAGGCGTTGAAGGGCAAGCGCGTGAACATAGGCAATGCCGGATCGGGGCATCGCGTGATGATGGAACTGGTGATGACGCATGTCGGCATGAACAAAGCGGACTTCGCCCTGACCTCGGAACTGGCTTCGGCCGAGCAGGCCTCGGCGCTGTGCGACAACAGGATCGACGCCGCGTTCTGGGCCGCGGGCGTTCCCAACGGCTCCACCCAGGAGGCGGCGGCGACCTGCGCCATCTCCATCGTTCCCCTCGAGGGCGCGTGGCTCGACAGCTTCCTGGCCGCGAACAAGGCCTATGCCGCCGACGTCGTCCCGGGCGGCATCTATCCCGGCGTGACTGCTCCGGTCCCGACCTTCACGGCCCGCGCAACGGTCGTCACCCGGGCCGACCTTCCCGAGAAGGACGCCTATGAGGTCGTGAAGTCGGTCTTCGAATCGCTCGACGACTTCAAGCAGCTTCACCCGGCGCTCGCCAATCTGAAGCCGGAGGCGATGGCAAAGACCGCCCTGACCGCGCCGCTGCATCCCGGCGCCGAGCGCTACTTCCGGGAGAAAGGCCTCCTCGACTAGGAGCCCTCGGAGGAGGGCAGGGGCGTGCTCGCTCTCCTCCGCTTCGGCCGAACGCTTCGCGCCTTCAGGGAGCTTCGCTTGACCGACACGATCAAGGCCGTGCCGAGCGACATCGAAGAATACGCGACCCGGGCCGAGTTCGGTCAGCGTGCCTATGCCGGCGCGGCCGGTCGCATCGTGGCGGCGGTGGCGCTCGTCTGGTCGCTGTTCCAGCTCTGGTACGCCTCGCCGCTGCCCTTCGTCGCCGGCTTCGGGATCTTCAACGATGCCGAGGCGCGCCTCATCCACCTCGCCTTCGCCCTGTTCCTGGCCTTCGCCATATCGCCGGCCTGGCCGCGCGCGGGCGACCGGGTGCCCGCCTTCGATTGGCTGCTGGGGACGATCGGCGCGGCATGCTGCGTCTTCGGCCTCGTCTACTTCTCGGCGCAGGCGCTCCGATCCGGCGTTCCGACGCCGGCGGACCTTGCGATCGGCGCCGCGGGCATCCTGCTCGTGCTGGAGGCCACCCGGCGGTCGATGGGGCCGTTCCTCGTGCTCGTGGCGGTCGCCTTCCTCGCTTATTCCTATTTCGGCCAGTCGATGCCGGAGGTCATCCAGCATCGCGGCGCCTCGCTCACCCGCATCGTCGAGCACCAGTGGCTCAGCTCCCAGGGCGTCTTCGGCGTTCCGCTCGGCGCGTCGACAGCCTTCGTCTTCGTCTACGTGCTCTTCGGAACCGTGTTCAACCAGGCGGGCGCCGGCCACTACATCATGCAGCTGTCGATGGCCTTCCTCGGCCATCTGCGCGGCGGCCCGGCCAAGGTCGCGGTCGTGTCTTCCGGACTGAACGGGTTGATCTCGGGCTCGGCCCTCGCCAACGTCGTCGCCAGCGGCATCTTCACCATCCCGCTGATGAAAAAGACCGGCGTCTCCGGCGTGAAGGCGGGGGCGATCGAGACCTCCGCCTCGATCAATGGCCAGATCATGCCGCCCGTCATGGGCGCCGCCGCCTTCATCATGGTCGAGTATGTCGGCATCCCCTATGCGGAGGTCGTGCGCCACGCCTTCCTGCCGGCGATCATCTCCTACATCTCGCTCTACTTCATCGTTCACATCGAGGCGCTGAAGACGGGCATCGTGCCGCTTCGACGCGGCCGCGGCCACCTGCGTGACACGCTGCTGCGCTATGGTCTCGGGACGAGCGCGACCTTCATCGTCGTTGGTGCCGTCTACTATTTGCTCGGCGCCCTGGCCGTCGTCTCCGGCGCCCGGGCGCCGCTCGCGGTGGGCGCGCTGGTCATCGCGCTCTATGCGGGCGGCATCGCGATCGCCGCCCGCTATCCGGACCTGCCCCCCGATGACCCGCTCGCGCCGCTGACCTCGCTGCCCGGGGGCTGGGAGGTCGCCCGCACGGGCCTGCACCTTCTCCTGCCGGTCGTCGTGCTGGTGTGGTGCCTGATGATCGTGCAGATGTCGCCGGGCCTCTCCGCCTTCTGGGCGACGGTCAGCGCCATGGCGATCCTGCTGACGCAGGAGCCGCTGAAGCGGCTCTTCAGGCGGGAGGGCGGCATCGGCGCGGCGGTCCTCCGCGGGTGCCGCGGCGCCGTCGATGCGCTGGTGCTCGGCGCGCGCAACATGGTCGGCGTGGCGCTCGCCACCGCGACGGCGGGCCTGATCGTCGGAACCATCACCCTGACCGGCCTCGGCCTTATGATGACCGACGCCGTCGCGCTGCTGTCGGGCGGCAACATCTACCTCGTGCTGCTGCTCACCGCGCTGGTGACAGTGGTGCTGGGGTGCGGCGTGCCGACGACGGCGAACTACGTGCTCGTCGCGACACTGATGGCGCCGGTCATCGTCGAGCTCGGCTCGCAGGCGGGCGTGGCGATCCCGCTGATCGGCGTCCACCTCTTCGTCTTCTACTTCGGCATCATGGCCGACGCGACGCCGCCGGTCGGCCTCGGCTCCTACGCCGCCGCGGCGATCTCCGGCGAGTCGCCGATGGCGACCGGCGTGCAGGCGTCGATCTACAGCCTCCGCACCGCCGCGCTGGCCTTCGTGATGATCTTCAATCCGGAGATCATGCTGATCGGCATCGGGAGCATCTGGCACGGCGCGCTGGTCGTCGTCGCCAGCATCGCCGGCTGCCTCGCCTTCGCGGCGGCCACCATGCGCTACTGGCTGGTGCGCAGCCGCCTGTGGGAGACTCTTTCCCTCTTCGCCGTATCGGTGGCGCTGATCTACCCCGCGGCGTTCCTCGACGGCCTCTACGACAAGTACCGCGAGGTGCCGGCTTCGGACCTGGCGTCGGCCGTGGAAGCCGTGCCGCCGGGCGGCAGGGTGGTCGTCCGTTTCACCGGCACGACGATCGAGGGCGCCGACGTCGAGAAGCTCGTGAGCCTGCGGCTCGGCACAGAGGGTTCCGTCGCCGAGCGGCTGGCCGTTTCGGGGCTGCGGGTCGACGAGAGAGGCGGCCGTGTCATGGTCTCGCAGGTCGCCTTCGGCAGCTATGCCGCGCGGCTGCGGCTGGAGCCCGGTTACGAGCTCGCAGCCGTCCTGACGCCGGCCGAGAGGCCCTCGAATCTGTGGAGCTACGCCGGCGCGGCTCTGCTTCTCGGCCTCGTCGGCGCGGCGCAGGCGACGCGGCGTCGGGCCGAAATCCGATCATGAGCCGCAACGCATCCGGCGTCCTCCATCGGGATCTGGCGAGGGCGCCGACCGCCATCCTGCGCGGCGACGGCGTCTGGCTCGAGGCCGAGGACGGCCGCCGCTATCTCGACGGGTCCGCGAGCGCCTCGGTGGTCTCGATCGGCCACGGCCGGACCGAGATCTGGGATGCGCTCGCCGCCGAGGGCGACCGGGTGACCTTCGTCTCCGCCATGACCTTCACGCACCCGTGGCAGGAGCAGCTCGCCGCCGAATTGCTGCGACTGGCGCCGGCCAACATGGCGGCGGCCTACTTCGTCTCCGGTGGCTCCGAGGCCAACGAGACCGCCTGGAAGATCGCCCGGCAATACCATGTCGAGACCGGCAAGCCGCAGAAATACAAGGCGATCGCGCGCTCGCAGAGCTATCACGGCACGACGCTGGCGACGCTGTCGCTCTCGGGGCGTACGAGCTGGCGCCGGATGTATTCGCCGCTGCTGCTCGACGTGCCGCACGTGGCGCCGCCCTACCGCTATCGCTGCGCCTTCTGCGCCGGGGCGCCGCAATGCTCGCTCGCCTGCGCCGACGATCTCGAGCGGGCCATCCTGATGGAAGGGCCGGAGACGGTGGCGGCGTTCTTCGCCGAGCCGGTGGTCGGCACGACGGCCGCGGGCCTCGTGCCATCGGCCGACTACTACCGCCGCATTCGCGAGATATGCGACCGCAACGACGTCCTGTTCGTCGCCGACGAGGTGCTCTGCGGCTACGGTCGCACCGGAACCGCCTTCGCCATGGAGCATTTCGGTGTCGTGCCGGACATCGTCACGATGGGAAAGGGACTCGCCGGGGGCTACGCCCCGCTCGGCGCCGTGCTGGTCTCCGAGGGGATCAAGGAGGCGCTGGCCGGCGGCAGCGCGCGCCTCAACCACGTGCTGACCTTCAGCGGCATGCCCTCGGCCACCTTCGTCGGCCTCAAGGTCAACGAGATCATGCGCCGCGAGGGCCTGTTCGACCGGGCGGCCGAGACGGGCCCCATCCTGCGCCGCGGGCTCGAGCGGCTGGCGCTCGAGCACGAGATCGTCGGCGAAGTCCGCGGGCTCGGCCTGCTGCAAGGCGTCGAGTTCGTCGCCGACCGCAGGACGCGGCGGCCCTTCGCACGCGAGGCGCGGGTGACGGATCGGATCGTATCCGGCCTTCGCGATCGCGGCGTGATCGTCGCCGCAGGCACCCCGCTCAGCAATCATGGACGCGACGGCGACCACATCCAGATCAGCCCGCCGCTCATCATTGGCGAGGACGAGATCGCGCACGTCGTCGGCGCCCTCGACGATGTTCTGGACGAGCTCGCATGATCGAGCTCGTCGGCTCCATCACCGATCTCGGCGCGGCCGGGGGGAGGCTCGTCGTCACCGGCTCGCACGGCGGCGATGCCGTCGGGCGCCACGCTTTGCGCAAGGGAGCCGGCGCGCTCATCTTTCACGATGCCGGCGTCGGGCTCGACGGAGCGGGGATCGCCACGCTCGCTCTGTTCGAAGCGCATGGCCGGCCCGCGGCTGCGATCGATCATCGGTCGGCGAGGATCGGCGATGCCGAGGACATGCTGCGGCGGGGAATAGTCTCGCACGCGAACCGCCTCGCCGCCGAGCGAGGGGTTCGCCCGGGCGATCGAGCCGCGGCAGCGGCGGCGCTGCTCGAGACGGTCCCGCCCGGCGATCCCGTCGAGCCTGCGCTTCTCGGCGCAGCATCGTTCAGGCGCAGGGAATTCGTCCTCGAAGGCCGCCGTGTCGCGGCGCCGCTGCGTGTCGTGATCCTGGACTCCGCCTCCGACGTGCGCGCCGATGACGGCGGCGCGATCATCGTCGCCGGATCGCATGGGGGGCTTCCCGGAAACAGCCGGCACCGCGCGCTGAAGGCGGTGCCGCTGCTCGCGTTCTTCAACGATGCCGGGATCGGGATCGAGGAAGCGGGGATCCGGCGGCTCCCGGCGTTGGCGGAGGAGGGCATCGCCGCCGCGTGCGTGTCGGCGGCCACGGCCCGCATCGGCGACGGGGAATCGACCTATGCGGACGGCCTCGTCTCGCACCTCAACGAGCCCGCGCGGGCGATCGGGATCCGTTCCGGCCATCCGGTCCGCGAGCTTTTACGCCTCATCGACTGGGACGCCACGGCAAACCCGATCGCCCGGACGAGAACGGCTGCGGCCGACAGTGCCGACAATAACGGCTGACGGCGGTATCCCTCGAGCCGCCCGGCGGATGCTCAAACCGGATGCTCCAGGACATGATTTGCCGGGATGCCGGCGAGGCGATTTTGGCCGCTGGGCCGGAAGTCATCGGGACGAGCGCGAGCCCTAGGCTGCGGGGCGGAGAGCGGGCAATCCGAATCCGCTCTCCCCGAGGATCCGGCCGGGGCTGAGATCGGGCACGCTTGCCGCAATCCAGCGCCCACGCACCGACGACCCAGTCCTTCGTTGAGCGGCCGGCGCGGAGAGACAGGTCCCGCGCGGGCGCGCGGGCCAGAAAGAAGCTCAGTTCACGCTGCGCTGGGTCGACCGGCCGGCGAGGTCGATGGTGCGGATGAACATCACCGGATAGCCGGCGAAGCGGCCGCTGACGCAACCATAGGCCGGGTCGGTGCCGAAGCCGAACGGCATCGCCCGCGCCGGCACGAGCAGCAGGCTCGCCGACTCCTCCGGGCGAGGCGCGAACACCGCGTCGCCCGCCGAGGCCGCCGGTATGGGCTGCAGCACGGCGCGCCAGCCGGCTTCGTCGAGCTTCGCCGTCACCAGCGCTTCGGCCGACTGGCGGTGGCGCACCGCCGCTGCCGCAGGAGCGGCCGCGCGGCTGCGCGGCACGGGAGCCGCTTCCGTCAGCCGGGCGGGCGCGATCGAGATGTCGCTGCTCGCATAGGCGAGCGCGATGCGGTCGCGCACGGCGACGCGCTCGGCGAAATAGCTTTCCGGCAGCTTGCCGGAGAAATCGGCCCGCACCGTCGATCCGGTCACGCCGACGAGGCGCGGATTGGAGCGCTCGGAAGCCGGCGCGGCGGCGACGGCGATGCGGTTGGCGACCGCGAACAACGGATTCGGCTTCGACGCAGCCGCAGGCGCAGGGGCAGCCGGTTCGGTCGCGGCGATCTGCTGCGCGGGCTTGCGGGCGAGAAGGCCGGTCGCGCCGGCGATGCGGTTGGCGATCGACATCGCGGTCGCGTTGCCGACGCTCGGCGCGGCGACCGGGGCCGCGGCGGGGAGGGTGATGTCGGCGCCGACGGCGGCGATCTGGACGGGCGCCGGCTTCGGTCCGCCGATGGCGGCCGGTTTCGGCCGCGGCATCGGGCTGGAGACCGCCGCGAGCGGAGCGGCCACCGGCGCGGCGAGCGGATTGGCCGAGGTCGCGGCCGGTGCGAAGGCGAGCGGCGCAGGGCCCTGCACCCACACCTTCGCCGGCCCCTTGGGAGCCGGCGCCGGCGCTGGAGCCGGCGGCACGTATTCGGGAACCGGAGCCGCGGCGACCTGGACCGGGACGATCTCCGCCGGCTTTGCGCGCGGCACGGGGACGCGGGCCGGAGGAGCCACGGCGGCGACAGGAACGGGCGCGGGCGCCGGGGCTGCGGCGGGAGCCGCCTCCTCCTCCTGCGCGGCCGGCATGCGGCTGCGGCCGGCGAGAGCGGGCGCTGCCGCTGCAGGCGCCGGAGTGGTGGCGATCTCCTCGTCCTCCTCGGCGTCGGTGCCGAGCAGGCGGGCGAGCAGGCTGCGGCCGCGCGGGGTCGCCTCCGCGGTCGCCGTGGCGCGGCCGCTGAAGTCGAAGCGCCGGCCGACCGAGGAGCCATTGCGCTGCAGTTCCGCGAGCGCCTGATCGTAGCCCGGCATCGGCCTTCCGTCGGCCGGAAGATGGACGGTCTTGCCGTCCGGGAACACGCGGGCGAGCTGGCTGCGGGTCATGCGCGGCCAGTGCCGCACATTGCCGACGTCGAGATGCACGAAGGGGCTGCCCGAGGTCGGATAATAGCCGACGCCGCCGCGCTGCAGGCGCAGGCCGACTTCGCGCACGGCCGAGACCGGGACGCCCGGAATGAAGAAATCCATCGCCCGGCCGAGCGTGTGCTGGCTGTGCTTGGCGACGCCGCGGCTGCGCGAGCGCAGCATGTTGTTGGTCGCCGGCGACCGGTAGGCGGAGACGATGTGGATCGGCGAGCTGCCGTCGACCTCGCGATAGGCCTCCCAGACGACGTCGAAGAGCCGCGGCTCCATCTTCGTCAGCTGATCGCTGCGCCAGTCGCGCAGGAACCAGTTGAGCTGCTTCAGCGCCGCCTCGTCGTAGCGGCCGCTCTTCTTGAAGGTGATCGTCAAGGTCTCGCGGGTGTGCGTATGGTAGAGCTTCAGCGTGCGGGTATCGCCATTGGCGACCGCATTCTGTGTCCCCGTGGAGGCGATCGCCATGATCACCCCCGCTCCTGCGACTGCGAGAAGCGCTCGCTGCGCCGTCCCGAGCCGCCCCCTGGCCCGAAAGCCGTCAATCCCGATCGTCGACACGATACCCCACGGTGCTGCGGCGCACGCAGATACCCGCGCGCCACTTCGATCGACTCTTACGGAGATTGGTTAACGGAGCGTTCGCCCCGCCTGTCGCCCCCCGACGCGTGGAAAACTAGACCGCAAATCGGGCAGAATCTAGCCCGCCGTCGATTTCTCCTCTCAGGCCCGTGATCGGGCGCCTCAGTTCGCGGCCGTCGCGATCCCCTCGAGGCCGAGCGCGCGGCGCACCTTGCGGTCGTGGCCGTATATGTCGGCAGTCGTCTGCAGCTCGCCGCCCTCGTCGACGAACGCGGTGAAATAAACGAGGTGCACCGGTACTTTAGTCTGCATGCCGACCCGCTGCTCGCGGCCGCCGATCAGCTTGCCGAGGCGCTTGGCGTCCCAGCCCTCGCCGCCGACCAGGGCCTCGCCGAACTCCAGCGGCTTGTCGACCCGCACGCAGCCATGGCTGAGCGCACGGACCTGGCGCGCGAACAGGCTGCGGCTCGGCGTGTCGTGCAGATAGACGGCGTGCTGATTCGGGAACATGAACTTGATGCGGCCGAGCGCGTTGCGCTCGCCGGGCGGCTGGCGGAAGCGCAGGTTCTTCAAACTCGCCGCCGACCAGTCGACCATCGTCGAGTCGATCACCTGCTGGCGCTTGCCCTGCACGTAGACCACCTCGATCCCCTGCCGGGCGAGATAATAGGGGTCGGCGCGCAGGTTCGGCAGCATCTCCTTGACGGCGATCGAGGTCGGCACGTTCCAGGACGGGTTGACGATGATGTGCTCGATCTCGTCCGAGAAGATCGGCGTCGGGTTCTTCGGCGTGCCGACGATGACGCGCGTCTGGTGCTCGACCGTGCCCTCGCGGACGATCCGCAGCTCGAACTCGGGCACGTTCACCCAGACGTAGCGCTCGCCGAGATCGCGCGGCAGCCAGCGCCAGCGCTCCATGTTGGCGACGATCTCGGCGATCGGATCGACCTTCTGGGCGGCATTCATCGCCGCCACCGTCTGCGGCCCCACGAGGCCGGCCGAGCCGAGGCCGTGCTTTCGCTGAAAGGCCTGCACGGCCTTCACGAGCTCGCCTTCATAGACGAGGTCCTCGGAGATCGCGGTGATGCCGAGGCGCTCGCGCAGCGCCGGCACGCGCTCGTCGGTGGCGCCCGGCCGGATCGTCGGCCCGGGGCGGATCACCGGCAGCGGCTCGATGGCACCGGTCGTCTCGCGCAGCTCGTGCAGCTTCGCCCGCAGCATGCGGTAGCCCGGATGCGGTGGGTTGTAGGCGCCGAGCGTCGCCTCGATGTCCTCGGCCTTGGCGAGCGTCGCCAGCACCGCCGCCGGATCGGGCGCCGGCGGGACGGCGGTGACGAGGACCGAGATCGAGCTCGGCCTGAGACGGCCGGACTGCGCCTGCTTGGCGTAGAGCAGTGCCGCCCGGGTGATCAGCAGCTCCGCGCGGGCGAGCGAGTCCGGCGCCGGATCGGTCGCCCCCGGATCGGGCAGCACGAAGGCCTCGGGGTCGAGCCCGTCGTCGCCGGCCTGGCCGATGCGGGCGATGGCGAGCTTCGCCTTCTCGCCGAGGCGGCCGCCCTCGATCCACAGCGGCGCATGGGAACGCTCGGCGTAGAACGCCGTGATGGCCGCGCGCTCGGCGGCATCGGTCTTCGTCCCGGGCAGGACGGCGAGCTCGGCGGCGATCGCCGCGGCGATCGGATCGACCGCAGGCGCCTCGGCGACCGCGGGCGCGGGCGCGTCGGACGGTGCAGTCG
>JAEZCD010000412.1 GCA_023430145.1 Pseudomonadota bacterium | reverse complement strand
GGGGGGGGGGGTGGGGGGGGGGGGTATGCTCTGCACCCCCTCACCCCGCGCGGGCTTGCGCCCGAGTCGGCCCTCTCCCACGAGGGGAGAGGGAAGAGGAGCGCCGTAGCCCCTCATCCGGCCGCGTCGCGGCCACCTTCTCTCCCTGGGAGAAGGAAGAGGAGGCGCGCCCTCAGCTTCCCGTGAAGGTCTTGTAGGCGGCGGCGTCCATCAGGCCGGCGAGCTCGGCCGAGTCCTTCAGCTTGATCTTCATGAACCAGCCCTTGCCCTCCGGGTCCTCGTTGACCGTGCCCGGCGTGCCGATCAGCGCCTCGTTGACGGCGACGATCTCGCCCGAGACGGGCGCGTAGACCTCGCTCGCCGCCTTGACGCTCTCGACGACGGCCGCCTCGGCGCCCTGCTTGATCTCCCTGCCGACGCTCGGCAGCTCGACGAAGACGACGTCGCCGAGCTGCTGCTGGGCGTAGTCGGTGATGCCGACGGTGGCGGTATCGCCGTCGACGCGGACGTATTCGTGGTCTTTGGTGTAGTGGACGGTCATCGTCTCCCCCGCGAGGTCATCGCTTGTACCGGTGCGGCACGAACGGCATCGCCGCCGTCGCCGCTGCAAGGTCCTGCCCGCGCACCGAGAGCGCAAGCCTCGTTCCCGTGGCGGCGAAGCCCGGCTCGACGTAGCCCATGGCGAGCGGGCCGCCGAGCGTCGGCCCGTAGCCGCCGGACGTGACTGTGCCGATCTGCCGGCCGGCGCCATCGGTGATCGGCGCGCCCTCGCGGGCCGGCGCACGGCCCTCGGGGCGGATGCCGACGCGCTTGCGCTTCGGCCCGTCCTTCAGCTCGGCGGCGACGCGCGTCGCGCCCGGAAAACCTCCCTCGGCGCGGCGGCGCTTGCCGATCGTCCAGGCGAGGCCGGCCTCGATCGGGCTCGTCGTCTCGTCGATGTCGTGGCCGTAGAGGCAGAGCCCGGCCTCGAGCCGCAGCGAATCGCGTGCGCCGAGGCCGATCGGCTTCACCTCGGCTTCCGCGAGCAGCGCTCGCGCCACCTTTTCCGCCGCGTCAGCGGCGACAGAGATCTCGAACCCGTCCTCGCCGGTGTAGCCGGAGCGCGAGATGGTGGCGGGCACCCCGTCGAAGTTTTTGGCCGCCACCTCCATGAAGCCGAGATCGGCCACGCCGGGGACATGGCGTGCGAGCGCGGCCTCCGCCTTCGGCCCCTGCAGCGCGAGGAGGGCGAGGTCCGGCTGCGGCGTCAGCGTGATGCCGGCGGGAAGGCGGGCGGAGATGTACGGATAGTCCACCTCTTTCCGCGCCGCATTGACGACGAGCAGCAGCGTGCCGTCGCGCGCCGGATCGGCCGGGCGGGCGACCATCAAATCGTCGACGATGCCGCCCGCGTCGGTCATCAGGAGGGTGTAGCGCTGGCGGCCGGGTGCGAGGCCGAGCACGTCGCCCGGCACCAGCGCCTCGAGTGCTGCGGCGGTCCTCGCATGGTCTGGCCCGGCGAGCACCGCCTGGCCCATGTGCGAGACGTCGAACAGGCCGGCATTCTCGCGCGTCCACACATGCTCGGCCAGAATGCCGGTCGGGTACTGGACCGGCATGGAATAGCCGGCGAACGGCACCATGCGGGCGCCGAGCGCGACATGCAGGGCGGACAGCGGCGTGGACTTCAGGGGAGCGTGGGCGGTCTCGGCCATGCAGCCTCGCGAACAGGGGTCAACGCACGCGCCCGCACCCTTGCCGGATGCGGCCGCGCCCCCTCTGTCGCTTCGACCTGAGAGATTCCGCGAAGGCTTTCGGCCCGCGCTTGCTCCTTCGGTGTGCCGCCGCGAAAAGATGCGGCAGCCGCTTTCCAGAGTGTCCTAACCGAGCGGTCCCTTTGCCTGAGAGTTTCCGGGGCGGTTGCTCCTTCGGCGCCGGCAGTGCGCCGGGCTCTCCCGCTCGGATCGTCGGACGGCGCGATCATCGTCACGCCGCGACGAAGTTGTCAATCTGAAGCGAGTGGCTGGGGAGGGTGGGCGCTCGTCGTGTGGCGCCGGTGGTCGCGGGCATCTTTGGGATGATCCCCGAGCCACCCTCCGCTCATCCCCGCGAAAGCGGGGATCCAGAAGGAGTGGCCTGAAGAACTGGGTCCCCGCCTTCGCGGGGAGGAGCGGCGGACCGGCTGCGGCGGGTGGATTTCGGGACTGCACGCAGCCTCGCCCCCGTCAACCCCGCCTTGCCGGCGCCGCCGCCTTCTCGTCGAAGCCGACCAGCACGCGGTAGCCGCCCGGGCCGGCCGGCACCAGCACGCCCTCCTCGACATGGGTGAAGGAGACCTGCGTCTGGCCGGCGCCGATCTCGACCGGGATGCTGTAGGCCTTCGAGTAGATTGGCTGGTTGCGCTCGTCGACGACGGCGATCCGGAGCGGCACGTTGACCTTGCCGGGCGTGCCTTTCGGCCCCATCAGCAGCCGGCCGACCACGCCGATGCGCATCGCCGTCTCGGCGCCGAGCACGGAGCATTCGCGCGCGGTCTCGGCGAACGAGGCCTGGTAGCGGAGGCCGAGCGGCTGCTCCTCGAGGCCCTTCTCGAACAGGCGATAGGCCGTGGTGCCGGCGAGAATCTCGATCGGCGGGCAGTTCTCCGACCGCACCGTCGTCGCGCGCGCCGGCTGCACCGCCTGGGTCGTCGTATCGGCCGAGGCGGAGGCCGAGCTGGAAGAGCCGAACAGCGAGCCGAACGTGCTGTCGGAGTCGCCGCTGCTCGAACAGGCCGCGATTCCGGCCAGCAATGCCGAGAGGATGAGCGCCC
This sequence comes from Pseudomonadota bacterium, assembly GCA_023430145.1. Lineage (GTDB taxonomy): Bacteria > Pseudomonadota > Alphaproteobacteria > Rhizobiales > Methylopilaceae > JAEZCD01. Next base: position 5,486 of record JAEZCD010000412.1, on the reverse strand, counting down.
GCCGGGCGCGCGCCGTCCCCGAACCGCCGACACCGTTACGCATGGCACACCTCCGACTGCGCCCGCCGCTTCCAGATGTGGCGGCAGCATGGCGCGATTTCATCAATTTTCAGCTTACGCCGGCTGGGACGCGCCGCCGCCTTGACACTGCCGCCGGCACACCGCATCACCCCTCGCATGGAGAGCACCAAGCCGCACCTCAAAATCCTTCTCTGCGCCCCGCGCGGCTTCTGCGCCGGCGTCGTACGCGCGGTCGACATCGTCGAGAAGGCCCTCGCCAAATTCGGTGCCCCCGTCTACGTCAGGCACGAGATCGTCCACAACCGGTTCGTCGTGGAGCGGCTCACGGCCATGGGCGCCGTCTTCGTCGCCGAACTTGACGAAATTCCGGACGGCCCGCAGCCGGTGATCTTTTCCGCCCACGGCGTGCCCAAATCGGTGCCGGCGGAGGCGGAGCGGCGTGGCCTGTTCTTCGTCGACGCGACCTGCCCGCTCGTCACCAAGGTGCACCGGGAGGCCGAGATCCACTTCCGGCGCGGGCGCGAGATCGTTCTCATTGGCCACGAGGGCCATCCGGAAGTGGTCGGCACCATGGGCCAGCTGCCGCCGGGCGCGGTGCATCTCGTCGGCACGGTCGAGGAGGTGGCGGCGCTCCAGCCGCGCAACCCGGAAAACCTCGCCTATGTGACGCAGACGACACTGTCGATCGACGACACGATCGGCATCATCGAGGCGCTGCAGGGCCGCTTCCCGGCCATCGTCGGCCCGCACAAGCAGGACATCTGCTATGCGACGACCAACCGCCAGGAGGCGATCAAGAAGATCGCTCCCTATTGCGACGCGGTGATCGTCGTCGGCTCGCCGAACTCGTCGAACTCGCAGCGCCTGCGCGAGGTGGCCGAGGTCGCCGGCTGCCCGCTGGCCCGGCTCGTGCCGCGGGCGCGCGACATCGAGTGGCCGCTGTTCCAGAACATCAACACGCTCGGCCTGACCGCGGGCGCCTCGGCGCCGGAGGTGCTGGTCGAGGAGGTGGTGCGCGCGTTCTCCGAGCGCTTCGAGGTCTCGACCGAGGTCGTCACCACCGTCGAGGAGAACGTCTCCTTCCCGCTGCCGCGGACGCTGCGCGAGGTCGCCGCGTGAGCGGCTCCGCGCAGAGCTGAGGCCGGCCGCGCCCGTCACCCGCCGATGGCCGTCTACACCGAGGTGCCCGACGATCAGCTGCGCGCCTTCGTCGGCGGCTACGGCATCGGCGAGCTGCTGTCCGCAAAAGGCATCGCCGAGGGCGTCGAGAACACCAACTACGTCATCGAGACGACGAGCGGCCGCTTCATCCTCACGCTCTACGAGAAGCGCGTGCAGGAGGCCGACCTGCCCTTCTTCCTCGGCCTCGTCGAGCATCTCGCCCGTGCCGGCGTCGCCTGCCCGACGCCGCTGCACGACGTGGCAGGCCGCACCTTCTCGACGCTGTGCGGACGGCCGGCCTCGATCGTCACCTTCCTCGACGGCATGTGGACGCGACGGCCGGGCGTCGCCCATTGCGCCGCCGTCGGCGGGGCGCTGGCCTCCCTGCATGCGGCGGCGGCCGACTTCCCGCTGACGCGCCCGAACGCGCTCACCATCGGCGACTGGCCGCGCCTCGCCGCCACCGCGGGCGAGCGGGCCGACACGGTCTCGCAAGGCCTTGCCGCCGCGATCGCCGAGGAGCTCGGCTTCCTCGGGGCGAACTGGCCGACGGATCTGCCCTTCGGCGTGATCCATGGCGACCTGTTCCCCGACAACGTCTTCTTCCTGCGCGAGAAGCTGTCCGGGCTGATCGACTTCTACTTCGCCTGCAACGACTTTCTCGCCTACGACGTCGCGGTCTGCCTCAACGCCTGGTGCTTCGAGACCGACGGCTCGTTCAACGTCACCAAGGGCCGGGCGCTGATCGGCGCCTATGCTGCGGCGCGGCCGTTCGATGCGGCCGAGATCGCCGCGCTGCCGGTGCTGGCCCGCGGCTCGGCGCTTCGCTTCCTCCTGACGCGGCTCGTCGACTGGCTGTCGGTGCCGCCGGGGGCGCTCGTCAAGCCGAAGGACCCGCTCGAATATCTGCGCAAGCTGCGCTTCCACCAGCGCGTCGCCGGCGCCCGCGCCTACGGCTGGGAGGGCGCATGAGCGGCCGCGTCGTCATCCACACGGACGGCGCCTGCTCGGGCAATCCCGGGCCCGGCGGCTGGGGCGCGATCCTCGAATATGGTGGCAAGGTGCGGGAGCTGAGCGGCGGCGAGGCGCTGACGACCAACAACCGCATGGAGCTGATGGCGGCCATCTCGGCCCTGGAAGCCCTCACGCGGCCCTGCACGGTCGAGTTGCACACCGACAGCCAGTATCTGCGCCAGGGCATTACGCAGTGGCTCGCCGGCTGGAAGCGCAACGGCTGGCGCACCGCCGACAAGAAGCCGGTGAAGAACCAGGATCTCTGGGAGCGGCTCGAGAAGGCGCTGGGCAAGCACACCATCGACTGGCGCTGGGTGAAGGGTCACGCCGGCCACGCCGAGAACGAGCGCGCCGACGAGCTCGCCCGCGAAGGCATGCGGCCGTTCCGGTGAGGCTTTTGCCCGCCGCCCGCCGCTGAGACCTCGGCGCCGATCGGAAAAGCGGGGCCGGTCGCGCCGCGCAGTTGCCAAGTCGAGGAAAATAGCGGACCGCCGGAAGGGAACGATTCTCAGGCTTTGCCGTTCGTCTCTCCGAAGAAACGGAGACAATCGCCATGATGAAGGGTGGTCTACTGTGGTTGATCGGCATCCCGCTGCCGATCATCATCATTCTCTGGCTGCTTGGCTATCTCAGCTGACGGCGCGCGCACCCTCCGCCGACAGCGTGGCAGGGTCGACGGCGGTCAGACGAGCTTCGAGCCGCCGTTCCAGATCAGCTGCAGGCCGGCGAGGACGAGAAGCGCGTAGATGATGGAGTAGAACCGGTCGCCGGACACCCGCCGCACGAGCGCGACGCCGCCGAGCGTGGTCACGATCGCGAGCGGCAGCAGCGCTGCGGCCGTGGCCAGATTCTCTTCGCTGAAGCCGCCGAGCGCGGCGTAGGGCGCCACCTTCACGACATTGATCACGGCGAAGAAGAGCACGCTCGTCGCGGCGAACACCTCGTGCGGCAGGCGCTGCGGCAGGACGTAGATCTGGAACGGCGGCGCGCCGGCATGGGCGATGGCGCTGGTGAAGCCGGAGGCCGCGCCGCACACGGCACCGACGACCGGCCCGGCCCTCTTCGGCCGCAGCAGCCTGCGGCCGAAGAGGTAGCGCATCCCGAACAGGAGCGCGATCATTCCGAGGGCCAGCTCGAAGGCAGCCTCCGAGACACGGGCGGCGAGCAGCCAGGCGAGCAGGACGCCGATCATCGCTGCCGGCAACATCAGAACGAGGTTCCGCCGGTCCCATTTTCCCCAGTAGGTGTAGACGCTCACGGCGTCCTGCGCGATGAGGATCGGCAGCATGATCGAGGCCGCCTGGATCGGCCCGACGACGAGCGACACCAACGGCGTCGAGATCATCCCGACCCCCGCGAAGCCGCCCTTGGCGAGGCCGAGGAGCGTCACGGCCGGGATGGCGACGGCGTAGAAGAGCGGGTCGGTGATCATCGGCGGGGGGAGGGCGGCCGCCGGCGGGCGGCGAGCCTCAGATGTGCAGCAGTGCGTAAGGCCTGCCGCCCGGCTTGTCGATATGGAAAGCGCAGTTGTAGACCGGCGCCCCGGCCGGCGTCCGGCCCTCGAAGCGGCCGCGATGGGCGTGTCCGTGCACCACCGCCTCGACCTTGAAGCGGTCGATGGTCTCGGCGAGGCGCGAGGAGCCGAGGAACGGATAGATCTCGAGCGGCTCGCCCTCCACCGTGTCGGCGACAGGCGCATAATGCAGGACGACGACGGCCCGCTCGCTCTTGACGCTTCGCATCGCGTTCTCGAGCAGCATCGCCTCGGCGATCGCCTCGGCGACGAAGGTCTTGATCGCCGGCTCGCCGAAGGAGCCGAGCATGCGCCGGCCGAAGCCGCCCAAAAATCCCTTCACGCCGACGAAGCCGACGCCCTCGATCTCGCAGCTCGTGCCGTTCAGCAGCCGGACGCCGGCACCCTTCAAGATCGCGCCGACCTCCTCGGCCGCATCGCATTCGTAGTCGTGGTTGCCGAGCACGCCGACCACGGGCACCGCGCAGGCGCGCAGCTCCTCGGCGAGCCGCTCGGCCTCGGCCGGCTTGCCGGTGTCGGTGAGATCGCCGCAGAGGACCAGCACGTCCGCCTCGCGCGAGACCTCGGCGAACAGCTCGCGCAGCCCGCCGTCCTGATCCTGCCGCATGTGCAGGTCGCCGAGCGCGGCGACCCTCAGCTTGCCGCCGCCGTCACGCATTGCGCCAGTCGCCCTCACCGCCGACGTCGGCATAGCCCCATTCCTCGACGGCGATCCGGTAGTCCACGCGGGAGAACATGCGGCCGCGGCAGACCTTCATCTGCGGCGGCGGCAGCTCGAGCTGGCGGTGCAGGCGGGCGAGGAGCTCGTCCATCAGCCAGCGCGGCACGTGGTTGCGCTCGGCCGGATAGATCCAGCGGAAATTCAGGAGATGCATCAGCAGCACCTCCCAGTGCAGCTCCATGTAGGCGGAGAGGCGCTTCCAGTCGATCGCCTGCGGCTGCTTGAGGATGACGTGGACGACGTCCGCCCCGTCATAGCGGTGGCGCAGCTGGATGAAGGCTTTCGACCAGATCAGCTCCGTCGGGCCGACGATGCGCACCGTGGTGCCGAACACCTCGAGCTGGCGCGCGTCCTCGAACCACTGGTCGTTGACCGGCATGGTGCCGTTCGAGGAGGCGAAGATCACGTCGAAGAAATGCTCGCCGCGAAACACCTTGCCGAGCCAGCGCTCATCCTCGATCTCGACGCTGTAGCCCAGGTCCTGGAAGTGGGCGAGGATTTTCGGGTAGTCGCCGGCCTTGCAGAAGATGTCGAGATCCTTGGTCGGCCGGCTGATGCCGGTATAGGCGCTCACGGCGTAGGTGCCGGCGAGCAGGAACGGAAAGTTTTGCGCCGCGAGCTCGCGCAGAGCCTCGGCATAGAACGCCTCCGCCTGCGGGTTCTTCAGCGTCGGCGCGGCGGCCGCAGTAATGGAGACGATCTCGGCCGACATGGGCGCCTCGGACGGGCGGGCCTCGCGTGCCCTCCCGGGACCAAAGCCCGGCCGCCGCGCAAGGTTCCCGGCGCGGCGGCCGCAGCGGTCGCTCGTGGCGCGTGCCGTCGGCTCAGTTGCCGCGGCGGTTCTGGCGGTTGCGCCAGTTCGAGCGGTTGCCGCGATTGTCATTGCGGGCCTTTTGGTTACGGAACTGGCGCCGCTCCTGGCGCACCTCGCGCTTGACGTTTCCCGCGTCGCGCCGGAACTGCCGGCGATCGCGACGGATCTCCTGCCGGACCTCCCGCCGCTCCTGGCGGATCTCGCGCTGCACGCGATTGGCT
>JAEZCD010000400.1 GCA_023430145.1 Pseudomonadota bacterium | reverse complement strand
GGATCCATCTTCTCTTCCTGCGTTCGGAAGAGATGGATCCTGCGCTTTCGCGCAGGATGACGAGCTGGGACGCGGACGGCCGTGACGAACGCTATCCCCCCAAAAGCCCCTCGAGCGCCTCGAGCCTGTCCGCCTCACGCGGCGGCTTGTCCCAGCGGATGCGGGCGACGCGGGGGAAGCGCATGGCGACGCCGGAGCGGTGCCGCGTCGAGCGGTTGAGGCCCTCGAAGGCGATCTCCAGCACGAGGCCCTTGTCCGGCTCGTGCACGACCTCGCGTACAGGCCCGAAGCGGTTGATCGTGTTGCGGCGCACGAAGCGGTCGATCTCGGCGAGCTCGGCGTCGGTGAAGCCGAAATAGGCCTTTCCGACCGGCACCAGCACGTCGCCCGTCTGCCCGTCCGGCGCCGGCGTCCAGCAGCCGAACGTGTAGTCGGAATAGAACGAGGAGCGCTTGCCGCTGCCGCGCTGCGCATACATCAGCACCGCGTCGACGCGCATCGGGTCGCGCTTCCACTTCCACCAAAACCCCTTCGGCCGGCCGGGCACGTAGAGGCTGTCGCGCCGCTTCAGCATCAGCCCTTCGACGGCCTCGGCGTCCTCGCCGGCGCCGTACTGATCGGGATGGCGACGGGCGGCGGCGATATCGTCCTTCGCGGCGACGGGTACCAGCGGCGACAGGTCGATGCGCGGATTGTTTTGGCGCGCGATGAACTTCTCCAGCCGCGCCCGCCGCTCCGTGAAGGGGAGCCCGCGAAGATCCTCCTCGCCCTCGACCAGAAGGTCGTAGGCGCGGATATGGGCGGGGAAGTCGGCGAGCAGTTTCGGGCCGACGGTCTTGCGGTTCAGCCGCTGCTGCAGCACCGAGAAGGGCTGCACGCGGCCCTCGCGGACGACAAGAAGCTCGCCGTCGATGGTGGCGTCGAAATCGAGCACGGCGACGAGATCGGGAAAGGCGGCGGAGACGTCCTCCCCGGCCCGCGACCAGAGGCGGGCGGCGCGGGTGCCGTCCGGCGCGGTGCCGGCCGATGCCTCGACGCGGATCCCGTCCCATTTGAACTCGACCGAGAACGCCTCGGGATCGAGCGCCTCGAGGTCGGCCGCCTCCAGTGCATGTGCCAGCATCGGCGGACGGAACGGCGCCGGATCGTCGGTGTCCGGCCGCGGACCGCGCCCCTCGACCCAGGCGAACAGCTCCGCGTAAGGCGGGCGCAGCATCGGCCAGACGAGCTCGATCTCGTCCGGCTCGACGCTCTCCGACAGGCTCGCCACCGCCGTCTTCGCAAGGCGCGCGGAAACCCCGACGCGCGGCTCGCTGGTGATCAGCTTCAGGAGCGCCCAGCGGCCGTTCTCGTCGAGCGCGTCGAGCCAGTGCGCGAGCTTTTGCGGCAGATCCACCTTGCCCGTCGTGGCGAGGCCCTCGACGATCTCCGACAAGAGCGGCGGCCGGTTGGCGCCGGCCCGCGCCGGCCAGATCAGCGACACGGTCTCGGCGAGATCGCCGACATAGTCCCAGGAGAGGCCGAACAACACTGGATCGACCCGCTCGGCGACGAGGCCGCGGATCATTCCGGGCTTCGCATGCCGGAAGGACAGAGCGCCAGTCAGCGCGGCGAGGCCGAAGCCGCGCTCCGGATCCTCGGTTTCGCGGAAATAGTCCGCCATCAGCCGGACCTTCGCGTTGCGGCGCGGCTCGTAGGCGAGGCGGTCCAAAAGGTCGGCGAAGCGGTTCATGGGGCGGAGAGAGCCTACCGGGAAGGCACTGCCCGGCGAAGTCGAAAGACCTCAGCCGAGTTCCCGGTCGGCCATGACGCCGCCCGGGCGGCGCAGGGCGTCGGCGAAGGCCGCAGCCGAGGCGGGCTGGCGCAGCGGAGCGAGGCTCAGAAGGATCGCCACCGCGAAGCCGAGCGGCATGCCGACGAGGCAGGCGGCGCCGGAATAGAGGCCGACCTCCGCGGCGCCGACGAGGATGAGACCCGTCGTGCCGCCGCCGACGACGATGCCGGCGAGCACGCCGCGCGCCGTCGCCGCGTTCCACCAGACCGACAGCACCAACGCCGGGAACAGGCCGCCGGCGGCGATGTTCAGCGCCGCCTGCAGCAGGACGCCGGCCGGCGGCAGGGCCGGATCGGCGGCCAGCATCACGGCCGCGAAGGCGCCACCCAGCATTGCGAGGCGACCGAACGCGATGCGGACCGACTGCGGCGAGCGTGGCGAGACGAGGCCGGCGAAGAGATCCCGGCTCGCCGTCTGGCCGATGACGGCGATCAGCGCCGAGGCGGCGGCGAGGCAGGCGGCGAGCGCGGCGGCGGCGAGCAGGCCCCCGATCGCCGGCGGCAGGCCGAAGATCGACGGCACCCCGAGCACGGCGAGATCCGGATCGAGCGACAGGTCACTCCAGCGCAGGAGGCCCGGGTGGCCGGCGATCCTGCCGCAGGCGGCGGCGATCGCCTCGGCCGAGCGTGCCGCCTCGCCGCAGATGCGGACGAGCCCGCGGCCGCCCCATTCGAGCGCGAAGGCCGGCTGGCCGGAGGCGATCGCCGCCAGCGGCCGGCCGACCAGCTCCCGCGCCACCGCCAGCTTGGCGAGATAGGCATAGGCCGGAGCGATCAAGAGCACCGGCAGCGAGAGGCCGAGCGCCCAGGCGAAGGTGGCGCGCGCGGCGCCGAGCGAGCGGGCAGCGAAGGCGCGCGAGACGATGTGCGGCAGGCAGGCGGTGCCGAACGCGGCGACCAAAATGCCGGCGAGGAACTGCAGCGGGTGCATGCCGGTGAAGGCGCGCGGGTCGAGCGAGAAGCCGCCGCCGAGGAGGCCGTCCGCCAGAAGCTCGCTCTCGCGGGCGGCAAGCTCGCTCATCAGCGTGCCGTAGCCAAACATCGGCAGCAGGCCCGAGCCCGCCATCAGCGAGGCCAGCACGGCCGTCAGCACGAAGCCGGCGACGATGACGACATATTGCGAGACCGCCGCCAGCGTCACCGAGCGCGCGCCGCCCACCAGCGCGCAGAAGAGCGCGACCCCGGCCGTGAACCACAGTCCGCTCCGGTAGGGCAAGCCGAGCACCCGCTCGACGAGCAGGCCGGTGACGGCGAGCTGCCCGACGAGGAGCACGAAGGCGGCGATCACGACGACCACGAGCGCGGCGAGCCGGACGGTCCGCGAGCCGAAGCGCAGCGCGAGGAAGTCGGCCAACGTGTAGGCGCCCGATTTCCGCAGGAAGGGCGCGAACAGCACGGCGACGAGGACCAGGCCCGCGGCGAAGCCGATGGCGTAGGCGAGGCCGTCATGGCCGAGCACGAAGACCTGACCGGCGATGCCGAGAAAGGCGGCCGAGCCGAGCCCTGCCGCCGCCGTCGCCATGCCGTTGTAGCCCGCGGGAGCCGCCCCGCCGGCGGCGTAGAACGCGCCCGGCCTGCCGGCGCGGCCGATGGCGGCGAAGACGACGAAGAGGATCAGGCTGGCAGCGACCAGCAGGATCGCCGACGGCGCCTCCGCGCCGACCCGGCCGAGCAGCAACAGGATCGTGGTGAGGATGGCGAGGACGACGAAGGTCGAGACGACGATGCGGCCGGCGCGCAGCCGCTGCGATCCGCGCATGGCCTAGTCCTCAGCGATGCCGTGCGCACGGTCGAGGCTCGCCTGCCGCCGCACGAAGACGATGACGAGCGCCAAGAGGCCGAAGAGCGAGATCTCGGCGGCGATGATGAAGCCGAGCGGCGCGCCGGCGATGGAGATCTCGGCGAAGAACAGGCCGGCGAAGGCGGCGAGCAGCGCGCAGGCGAGCCACAGCCACAGCGCCGCCACCGCGAGTGCCCGGCTGCGCGCCCAGTGCAGGTTCGATTTGGCGTCGGCCATGTGTACGGGACCGTGGTGGCGAGGCCGAAGGAATCGGCCGGGCAGCGTCTGCATAGGTTTAGCGGGCCAGCCCGCCCGCCGTCACCTGTCGTGCGTCACCCGTGGCGCGGTCCCGCCACACGCACCTCCGTCGTCATCCAGCGCGAAAGCGCAGGATCCATCCTTTTCTGTCGATTGCGAGAAGCCGGCTCATCCGCCCCCGGCCCTCGGGGGCACGCCTCATGAGGACGCCGCAGAGAAGCGCGCGCCCGCCCCACCCCACCTACCCCGCCCGCTCCGGGAACAGCGCCAGCGCGTCCTCGAAGGTCGGCTCCACGCCGGCGCCGAGGTAGCGGTCGAGGAACGAGCCGCAGCCGACGTCCTCGCTGCCGTCGCACCGCGCTCCCTGCAAATGACCGGCGCCGGATGGGCTCTCGAGCGCCCGGCGCAGCTCCGAGAGCGGCAGCGCGCCGGCCGCAACGGCAAGCGCGATCTGATCGATGCTGCGGCTCTCCTGCTCCCTCGGCGCGGCCGCCAGGGCATGCCGGTCGGCGTGATGATCGCCACCGATCAGCCAGTCGAGCATGTCCCCCCTGTCGCCCGCGAGCGCTGCTTCGAGCGCCTCGTCGTCGGCGCGCCGTCGCTCCATCTGATCGAGCATCGTCCCGTTACCTTCCACGCCACGAAGCCGTCCGGTCTGCCCTGCCGCCCGGCACCCGCCGGCAGGTTTTGGCCGGTGAATGCCGAGTGAATGTGCGGCTCAGGCGGGGTTCAACGGCCCCTCACTAAAACGATCGCCATGAGGTCGAGGACGACCTCCCTGGCAACCGAAGAACCGCAAAGGACCGCATCCATGAACAAGCTCGCTCTCGCCGGCGCCGCCGCTCTCGCCATCGGTGCCGCCGCTCTCGCCCCGACCTCCGCGTCGGCCGGCTATTACGGCTACGGCTACGGCTACTATGCGCCCAAGATCTACGTGGCGCCCTACTACCCGAAGCGCTACTTCAAGCGCTACTACGCGCCGAAGTACTACGCGCCGAAGTACTACTACGGCTACTGAGCGGCTCGCCGGTCGGCAGGTCGATCCTCGGCGCCGGCGCGGGCCGCGCGGGCCCCCCCGGGGGCGGGGGGCGCAGCTCGTTTCAGCCGGCGGCGCTACCAGTCGCCGCCACCATCGCCGTCGCCGCTGAACATATCGGAGAACCAGCCGTCACCACCCTCGTCGTCCTGATCGTCGGCGGCGGTGTCGGTGTGATCGTCCTTGGCGTTGTCGGCCGCCGAGGTCGACTCGGCCGCCTTTGCCGAGCTCGAGCCGAACATGCCGCCGAGCATGCTGCCCAGCATGACGCCGCCGGCGACGCCCAGCGCCGTCTGCGCCGCGCCGGCGAGGAAGCCGCCGCCGCCCGCCGCCGCCTGCGGCTGCATGGGCTGCTGGCGCTGATGGGCCCACGGACCCGAAGACTGGCCGCCGGAAAGATCGGGCGCGCCCATGGGCCGCTCGTCGTAGCGGCCGCCACCCATTCCGCCGAGCGCGCTGCGGGGAGGAGCACGGTCGTAACCGGCGTCGCCGCGCAGCTGCGCCTCCAGCTCCGCGATCCGCGCTTGCGCGGCCTCGATCGCCTGGTTCTGCACGATGATCGTCTGCGCCATCGCATAGGGTGCGTACGGCTGCGCGCTGATCTGCGAGCGGATGAACGCGTCCGCTTCGGGATCGCGGGGAGCATTGGCCGCGCTCCGCAGACGGTCGAAGAGCTGGCTGATGAGCAGTCGCTCTTGGGAATTCATGTGTGTCAGGCTCCTCATGCGCCGGAAGGCGGCGCGCCGCCAAGCACATGGCCCTGCGCTGCGGCGCCGCTACGGCGCCGGGATGACATTCTCGTGATCGCGAGCGCGGCCGTCCTCCCGCCGCGCCGTCGCGACCGCGGCGGCGATGGCCTCGGTCGCAGCCTGCGGATCGGCCGCGGCGCAGATCGCCGACACCACCGCTACCCCATCGGCGCCGGCACGGATCAGCTCGCCGGCGAGGACGGCGTCGATGCCGGCGATGGCCACGACCGGCAGCCGCGTCAGCGCCCGCACCGCTAGGAAGCCACCAACGCCGATCGCCGCGCCGGCGTCGGCCTTGGTCGCCGTCGCCCGCACCGGCCCGACGCCGAGATAGTCGACGAAGGGCAGATCCTCGGTGGAGGCGGCGAACTCTTCCGGGCTGCCGACCGACAGGCCGACGATTTTTTCGCGCCCGACGATGCGTCGCACCTCGCGGGCGGAAAGATCCCTCTGGCCGATGTGGACGCCGTCGGCGTCGGCGGCGACCGCGACGTCGGCGCGGTCGTTGACGATCAGCGGAATTTTTTGCGGCCGCAGCAACCCGACGAGAGCCCGCGCCTCCTCCGCCAAGCGGCGCGCCGGAGCGTCCGGGTCCCGCAGCTGGACGATGGTGGCGCCGCCTCGCGCGCTCGCACGGACCGTCTCGAGGAGGCCGCGCCCGGCGCACAGGCGCGCATCGGTGACGAGATAGACTGACAGGTCGAACGGGCGCGGCATCAGACCGTCTCGACCAGCACGTGCGCACGCCGCCCGAGCAGCCGCGCGTCCATGCCGTGCAGCACGTCGCAGATCTCGGCCGGCAGATGGCCCGGGCCGCGCAGCCGCGAGGCCGCCTCGCCGCCGGCGGCGCCGAACACGGCCAGCGCATCGACGGCGGCGGCGAGCGGGTCCGGCTCGACCACTGCGAAGGCCGCGGTGACCGCGCTCAGCGCGCAGCCGAGCGCGGTCGACAGCGGCATGAGCGGGTCGCCGCCCTCGACGGCGACAACTCTGGCGCCGTCGGTCGCATAATCGGTGGCACCGGTGACGGCGACGACCGCGCCAGTGGCGAGCGCGAGGCTTTTGGCGGCGGTGAGCGCGCTGTCCGAGCCGACGGTGGAATCGACGCCCTTCGGCCCGGCTCCCGCGGCGCCGGAGAGGCTTAGGATCTCGCTCGCATTGCCGCGGATGATCGTCGGCTTGAGCTCGGCGAGCCCGACGGCGGCGGCGGTGCGATAGGGGGTCGCGCCGCAGCCGACCGGGTCGAGCACCCAGGGCTTTCCGGCCCGCACCATCGACTCCGCCGCCCGGCGCATCGCCGTCACCCACTCGGGCGACAGCGTGCCGATGTTGACGACGAGCGCATCGGAGATGGCGGCAAAATCCTCCACCTCCTCGACCGAATGCACCATCGCCGGCGAGGCACCGAGCGCGAGCAGCACGTTCGCCGAGACGCTCATGGCCACGAAATTGGTGATGTTGTGCACGAGCGGCCGCTTGGCGCGAAGGCGCTCGAGGGCGGCATAGGCGGCGGCGGTCGAGAAATCGGCAGGTTGGGTCACGAGAAGAGTCTCCGCGCGGCCCGACCGGATGGAGGGCGCGCGAAGAGAACGCATCGCCTCAATCCCTCCGCCGGTGCGAGCCGGATCAGGTTCGACGGGTTGGCGCAATGCCTCTCAGCCCGGTCGGGCACCCCGTTGAGAGTGCCGGAAGGCTAGCAGGAAGGGTATGGGGGCGTGAAGACCTGTCGGCGCTGCCTTTTGCCGGTGGCGACCAGGAGGGGCCGGGCCTCGCGGAAGCCGCCGTCCCCGCACGCCGCCTCGCCTCGCGACGAGTCCCTCCCTCATTGCCGGGCTTGTCCCGGCAATCCAGCCTTTAGGGTCGAAGAGAGAAGACTGGATTGCCGGGACAAGCCCGGCAATGAGGAGGAGATGGGATCGGGCTCTCAGCGGAGCTTCATCCGCTCGGTTCCGCTGAACCTCCCCAGCCTAACGCGCAATGTCGGGGGCAACCGCCGACGCCGAGGCTGAAACGGCGCGCCGCCTCTGCTAGCCTCGCCTTCCCATGAAGGCCGACGCCCTCCCCGCCGAAACGGCCGCCGAACGCGCCTCGCCGATGATGGCGCAGTACATCGAGATCAAGGCCGCCAATCCGGACTCGCTGCTGTTCTACCGGATGGGCGACTTCTTCGAGCTGTTCTTCGAGGATGCGGAGCTGGCGAGCCGTGCGCTCGGCATCGCGCTCACCAAGCGCGGCAAGCACCAGGGCGCCGACATCCCGATGTGCGGCGTGCCGGTCGACCGCGCCGACGACTATCTGCAGCGCCTGATCGCCGCCGGCTTCCGCGTCGCCGTCTGCGAACAGCTCGAGGATCCGGCCGAGGCGAAGAAGCGCGGCTCGAAGTCGGTCGTCCGCCGCGACGTCGTCCGCCTCGTCACGCCCGGCACGCTCACCGAGGATTCGCTGCTCGACGCACGGCGCGGCAATCTGCTCGTAGCGCTCGTGCGGCTGCGGGCGGCCGACGGCGGCTGGAGCTTCGGCCTCGCCTGGGTCGATCTCTCGACCGGCGCCTTCGGGGTCGCCGAGACCGATCGCACGCGCCTGTTCGGCGAGATCGCGCGCCTCGAACCGGCCGAGATCGTGCTCGCCGACGCACTGCGCGAGGACCCGGACCTGCGCGGTCCGCTCGCCGAGCTGCGGGTGCCGCTCGCCGGCCTTTCCCGCGACGCGGTCGATCCGGCGACCGCCGAAGCGCGCCTCTGCCGCTATTTCGAGGTCGCCACCAGCGCCGGCTTCGGGCAGCTGACCCGGCCCGAGCTGACGGCCGCCGCGGCCGTGCTCACCTATGTCGAGCGCACCCAGATCGGCACCCGGGCGCGGCTGTCGCGGCCCGTACGCACGGCCCAGGGGACGGTGCTCGAGGTCGATGCGGCCACACGCGCCAATCTCGAGCTGACCCGCACTTTTTCGGGCGACCGCGCCGGCAGCCTTCTGGGCGCCATCGATCGGACGGTGACGGCCGCCGGGGCGCGGCTCCTCGCCGAACGGCTAGCCGGACCGCTGACGAACGTCACCGCCATCGAGGCGCGGCTCGACGCGGTGGCGGCCCTCGCCCGGGCCGACCTGCTGCGCGGGCGGATACGAAAGGGGCTCGCCGGCGCGCCCGATCTCGCCCGGGCGTCACAACGGCTCGTGCTCGGCCGCGGCGGCCCGCGCGACCTTTCCGCAGTCGGCCGGGCGCTCGCGGCCG
>JAEZCD010000396.1 GCA_023430145.1 Pseudomonadota bacterium | reverse complement strand
ATCTCTGGCTGCCCTACATGATCCTGCCGCCGCAGGCGGCGCTCGAGCGGGTGCCCAACTCGCTGCTCGAGGCCTCGGCCGATCTCGGCGGCGGCCCGGGGCGGCCCTTCCGCTCGGTCATCCTGCCGCTGGCGCTGCCCGGCGTGGTGGCCGGGTCGATCTTCACCTTCGCCCTCACCCTCGGCGACTACATCACGCCGCAGATCGTCGGCATCTCGACGCTGTTCCTCGGCCAGGCGGTCTACACGCTCCAGGGCACGGCCGGAAACTTCCCGCTCGCCGCGGCCTTCTCCGTGGTGCCGATCGTGATCATGGCGATCTACCTCACCATCGCCCGCCGGATGGGGGCCTTCGATGCGCTGTGAGCCGTCCCATGCCTAGACGCGCGCCCTTCGGCCTTTCGGGCGCCGCGGTCGGCGGGCTCCTCTTCCTCCATGTGCCGCTGGCGCTGATCATCCTCTATGCCTTCACCACCGAGGAGAAGAACTACCAGTTCCCGCCGCCGGGGCTGACGCTCAAGTGGTTCGGCGTCGCCTGGGAGCGGGCGGACGTCTGGGCCGCGCTGTGGCTCTCGCTCCAGGTCGCCGTCATCGCCACCCTCGGCGCGATGGTGCTCGGCACGCTCGCCGCAGCGGCGCTGGCCCGGACGAGGTTCTTCGGCCGCGAGGCGATCTCCCTCCTCATCATCCTGCCGATCGCGCTGCCCGGCATCATCACCGGCATCTCGCTCCGCTCGGCCTTCAATCTGATGAGCATCCCGTTCTCGTTCTGGACGATCGTGCTCGGCCACGCCACGTTCTGCATCGTCGTCGTCTACAACAACGCCATCGCGCGTCTCCGTCGCACCTCGCCTTCCCTCATCGAGGCCTCGATGGACCTCGGTGCCGACGGGTTCCAGACGTTTCGCTACGTGATCCTGCCGAGCCTCGGCACTGCCCTCCTTGCCGGCGGCATGCTCGCCTTCGCCCTGTCCTTCGACGAGGTGATCGTCACCACCTTCACCGCCGGCCAGCAGACGACGCTGCCGATCTGGATGCTGTCGGAGCTGATCCGGCCGCGGCAGCGCCCCGTCACCAACGTCGTCGCCGTCTTCGTCATCGCCGTGACTTTCCTGCCGATCCTCGTCGCCTACTATCTGACGCGCGACGGCGACAGCGTGGCCGGCATCGGCAAATAGGGAGCGAGAGAGCATGCAAGCCGAGATGCTGATCGGGGGCAAGTTCATCAAAGGCTGGGGCGACAAGGATCCGGTCGTCAATCCGCGCACCGGCGCGACGATCATCGACCTGCCGCGTGCCTCCGCAAACCAGGTCGGGGACGCCGTCGCCGCGGCCCGAAAGGCCTTTCCCGGCTGGTCGCGGACGACGCCGGCGCAGCGCTCGGCGCTGCTGCTGAAGCTCGCGGACGCGATCGAGGCGGATGCAATGGGCTTTGCCGAGCTCGAGGCTCTGAACTGCGGCAAGCCGGTCAACGCGGTGCTCAACGACGAGATGCCGGCGATCGTCGACTGCTTCCGCTTCTTCGCCGGCGCCTGTAGGGCGATGCCGGGCAGCGTCGCGGGCGAGTACCTGCCGGGCTACACCTCGATGATCCGCCGCGACCCGGTCGGCGTCGTCGGCTCGATCGCGCCCTGGAACTATCCCCTGATGATGGCGGCCTGGAAGATCGCACCGGCGCTCGCGGCCGGCAACACCATGGTGCTGAAGCCGTCCGAGCTGACGCCGCTGACGACGCTGAAGCTCGGCCGGACGATGGCCGAGATCTTTCCGGAGGGCGTGTTCAACGTCGTCGTCGGCCGCGGTCAGACGACCGGGCAGGCGCTGATCGATCATCAGGACGTCGACATGCTGTCGCTGACGGGCTCGATCGCCACCGGCCAGAAGGTCTTGGAGGCCGCCTCGAAATCGATCAAGCGCACGCATCTCGAGCTCGGCGGCAAGGCGCCCGTCATCGTATTCGACGACGCCGACCTCGGCGAGGTGGTCACGGGCCTGCGCGCGTTCTCGTTCTACAATTCCGGGCAGGACTGCACCGCCGCCTCGCGCGTCTATGCCGGCAAGCGCATCTACGAGAAGCTCGTCGCCGACCTCGCCTCGGCCGCCGCCTCGATCGCCTACGACCGGCGCGACGACTCTACCAACGAGATCGGGCCGCTGATCTCGCAAAAGCATCGCGAGCGGGTCGGTGGCTTCGTCGAGCGCGCCGCGAGCCTGAAGCACGTCGAGATCGCGACCGGGGGCAGGGCGGCCGCCGGCAACGGCTTCTACTACGAGCCGACCGTGGTCGCCGGCGCCCGGCAGGAGGACGAGATCGTC
This sequence comes from Pseudomonadota bacterium, assembly GCA_023430145.1. GTDB lineage: Bacteria > Pseudomonadota > Alphaproteobacteria > Rhizobiales > Methylopilaceae > JAEZCD01. The sequence continues at coordinate 4,447 of JAEZCD010000396.1, read as the reverse complement.
CGCCAGGAGGTGTTCGGGCCGGTGCTGTCCGTCACGCCTTTCGACGACGTCGAGCAGGCGATCGCCTGGGCCAACGACTCCGACTACGGGCTCGCCTCGTCGGTCTGGACGAAGGACGTCGCGCGCGCCATGACGGTTGCGTCGCGGCTGCAATACGGCTGCACCTGGATCAACTGCCACTTCATGCTGGCGAGCGAGATGCCGCACGGCGGCTTCAAGCGCTCCGGCTACGGCAAGGATCTCTCGGCCTACGCGCTCGAGGACTACACCGTGGCGCGGCATGTCATGGTGAAGCTCGGCTGAGCTCGATAACGGGGACTACTCGTCCACAACCGGCGTCGTCACGACGAGGAACACGAGGTTTCCGAGCCCCGTATTGGTGATGGCGTGCTCGACGCCGGGCGGGATGAACATCACGTCGTGCTTGCGCACGACGCGCCGCTCGTCGCCGTACTCGAACAGGCCCTCGCCCTCGAGCACGTGATAGACCTGCTCCTGCACCTTGTGCTTGTGGCGGGCGACATGCGCCATCGGCGCGTAGGACGAGATGCGGTGGTCGATCAGCTTCGACACGGCCGTGTCGGGATGCACCAAGAGCTTCGACAGCGCGCCGCCGAAATGGCCGGGCAGCTCGTGCCAGGGCACCTCGGCGATGTTGCGGATGACGGTCTTCTCGGCCATGGGGTTCTCGCTCCGGCGGCGCAATGCCCTCGTCTAGGATCGGGGCTGCGCGCCGGTCAACTCCCACCACCTCGGCCGGGTGGAAGCTGCGCGTCGCCCGGCCTTGGCGGCGATAGCGGCGTGAAGGCGCAGCGGTCCGGCTTCAGGTCGAGCAGCGGCGTGCCGTCGAGGCAGTCGAGGCCGCGGACGAGCACGTTCGGCCCGTCGATGCCGATGAGCGCGCAGAGCTGCGTGCCGATCGGGTTCGGCCGCACCGGCGAGCGCAGGCTGAAGGCGCCGCGCAGCCGGCCGTCGTCCTTTGGGCTCTGCATGACGATGTCGCGCCGCGACCGATGCAGCCAGTAGAGCACCTCGACGCGGTCGTATTCGAGAAGGCCCTCGAGCGCCGCGACCCAGGGCTCGAAGATCTCCAGCCGGCAGAGCGGCCCGTCGAGCCGCCCCTGGCGCGGGCAGTCGGCGCGGTCGGTCCAGGGCGTGTGGATGCGGCCGATGAAGACGAGCCCGGCATCCGTCGCCGCCGGCGCCGCGACCGCGATCTCGCCCGCGCGTATCCCCTCACTGTCCGCCATCGGCGCTACTCGTCGACCGCGATCATGACGTCGGAGGCCTTCACCACCGCATAGGCCTCCATGCCGGCCGCGAGGCCGAGATCGTCGACCGCCTCGTTGGTGATCGCGGCTGTGACGATCCCGCCGCCGACATCGAGCCGCACATGGGCGGTCGTCTGGCCCTTGACGACCTCGACGATCCTTCCCTTCAGCCGGTTGCGGGCACTGATCCGCATCGCGTTCTCCTCGAGGAGCTCGGGCACCGCGCCCGGCTCGCGCAATCTCTCCAGCGCCGCGACGTGCCTGGCCGCGGCCGCGCCGCAGGCCCGCTCGGCGCCGCGATAGTGCTCGACTAGCGCATGGCCGAGCGCCGTCAGCTCGGCACCGCCGCCGGCGCGGCCGCCGCTCTGCGCGCTGGCCACGGGCGCGCCGAAGATGCGGTTCATCTCGGCGACGAGGTCCCAGGCGCGCTTGTAGGACATGCCCATCGCCCGGCCGGCGGCCGAGATCGAGCCGTGCGCCTCGATCAGCTCCAGAAGCTCGATCTTGCCCGGCCCGAGCCAGCTCTGCGCGTCGAAATGGATCCGGATTTTCAGCATTCGCTCGCCGCTGCGCCGGGCCGGCAGACCAGCCGGGACACTAGGCGAGCGGCCGCGCGGCGGAAAGGGCGGCGCGCGGTCGCGTGCCGGCACGACGCCGCGCTTGAGCTTCCGCCGCCGTGCGCTAGGCTCGGCCGTTCGAAGCGCGGGGAGCTGCGCGGATGGCTTGCCGACGTCGCCTTGCGCCCATCGCGGGCGCTCTCCTCTTTCTGTGCGCTGCGACCGCGGCCGAAGGCGACAGCATCGCCGTCGGCATCGCCGGCTCTCCCCCCGAGCGGTCCGCCGCCGCGAAGCCGAAATACTGCACCAAGCGCGAGCATCTCGGGGTTCTCGGCCAGCTCGTCGATCAGGCCTGGGTGATCTATCGGCGGCTCGAGATTTCCTCGCCGCAGCGCAAGGGCTGGTGCAAGTGCGCCGAAGGGTGCGAGCCGATCGACGAGCTCGCCGCCGACTACGAGGCGTCAGCCTACGCCGCCCGCGAGGCCTCGCGCGACCTGTCGCTATCGTCCGAGCAGCGCGAGGAGTACGCCGAGCGCTCGATCGAGCTGTTCGGCCGGCGCAACGACATGGTCGAGCGGTTCAACGCCTGCATCGACCGCACACGGCCACCGCTCGCCAGGAAGGAGAAGGACGTTCTCGCCGCGCTGCGCGGCCCGGTTCCCCTCAAATGCACCATGACCGAGCTGCCCCTGGCGGAGCGCTGGGCGAGGTGGTGCAAGGCCTTCGTCGACCTGTGGAAGCCGATCGCCGCCGATTTTGCGGAAGAGGCCAAGACGCTCGGGCTCGGTACCTACGAGCTGCATGTGCCGCTGAAGTCGACCGACAAGGGGAAGATCACTCAGAACGGCCCGGAGAAATTCACGGCGAACGTTCCGCAGAGGCTGCGCGAGAGCATCAAGGAGCGGCTCGCGGCCATCGAGATGGAGCCGTTCCCCGAGGGCACGAAGTACGGCTGGATCAGCTGGGTCTCGACGATGCGGGTCTTCAACGTCAAGGGCAGGGAAGACCGCCACTGGAACGAGGAGATGCCCTGCCCGAAGAATTGAGTTTTTCACCGCGCAGGACTGTTGTTCTCCTCGGGCGCTCGTTCCTCGTCGTCCTGCGGCTCGACCGCAGGACCCATCTTCCAAGCGGCGGAGGCAGAAAGTGGATCCTGCGCTTCCGCGCAGGATGACGAGCGGCGGCCTCGCTCCTCGTCGTCCTGCGGCTCGACCGCAGGACCCATCATCCATGGCGTGGAGGCAGAAAGATGGATCCTGCGGTCGAGCGGCAGGATGACGAGCTTGGAGGCTTTCGCGAGAGAACAACGGCCGGGAGACCCTAGCCGCGGCCTCGCGCGCGCCGCAGCGCCGTCGAGGACAGCGGCGACACCGCGCCCGCCAAGAACACCCAGGCCGGCGGCGTGCGCTCGGCGAGCGAGGCCGCCTCGCCCTCGGGCAGCCGCACGGTGGCGAATTTTTCCGCCGCCTCGCCCGACAGCGCAGCCTCGGCAAAGCCCGGCCGGTCGACCACCGCGACCGGCACGAGATGCAGCAGCCGATCCCAGTCCTTCCAGCGCGAAAGCTCGGCCAGAACGTCGGCGCCGACGATGAGGACGAAGCGCACGCCCGGGCAGAGCGCCTGCAGGGCCGCGACCGTGTCGACCGTGTAGCGCGTGCCGAGCTGCCGCTCGACGCCGGTGACGGCGATGCGCGGATCGCCCGCGAACCGCCCGGCCGCCGCCACCCGGGATTCGAGGTCGGGCAGGGCGGAGACATCCTTCAGCGGGTTGCCGGGCGTGACCAGCCACCAGACCGCGTCGAGGCCGAGCCTTTCCATCGCTTCCAGCGAGGCGAGCCGGTGCCCCTCGTGTGGCGGGTCGAAGCTGCCGCCGAACAGCCCGATTTTCTGGCCCGGCGCATGCGGCGGCAGGTCGGCCGCCTGCGGATCCGCGCCGGTCACGCGGCATCGCCCTCGGCAGGCGCGAGGCCGAGCGCGTCGCGCACCTTCGAGGGCTGGGCCTGATCGGCTGTCATGCGGCCGATATACACGGCCCTGCGCCTGGGGAGAATGTCGGGTGAGCTCGCCCGAGAAACGCGGCTGCCGCCGGCTCCAAGGGAACCGGCGGCGTTGCGGCAGGCTAGGCCCCGAGAGGGGGGCGGGATCTCAGTAGCCGTAGCCGCCGTACCCGTAATACGCCCGCGGCGCATAGTACTTCTTGTAGTAGCGCTTCGGCGCGACATAGACGTAAGGCGCCGGCGCCACGTAGACCTTGTAGCCGTAGCCATATCCGTAGCCGTAACCGCCGGCCGAGGCGGTGGTCGGCGCGAGAGCGGCGGCGCCGATGGCGAGGGTCGCGGCGGCGGCGGCGATGATGGTCTTGGTCATTCGTAGTGCCCCTTATTTGGTGTGGCCGAGACCGCCTCGGCTCATGGGGCCCGTTCTAGAAGGGGCGGCTTGAACCGTTCCTGAGGGAAGCGTTTAGACAGCGTTCATCGCGTTTTTTTGCGCCGGTCGGGGAAAGCGCGGACGCAGTGCCGCCCGCTCTTCGTCGTCCTGCGACTCGAACTTGCTCCTCGTCATCCTGCGGCTCGACCGCAGGACCCATCTTCCGTGCACCGGAGGAAGAAAGATGGATCC
>JAEZCD010000383.1 GCA_023430145.1 Pseudomonadota bacterium | reverse complement strand
GCGCAGCGCGATGCGACCGGTCTCGCGCCAACCGCGGCCGGCCGGCTCGATGCGCGATACGGTCCCTGCGCGCGTGCAGGTGGCGTAGAGCGCCCCGTCGGCCGCGAAGGCGACACCGGTCGGCCGTGTCGCCTGGCCGGCAAAATCGCTGCCGACCGCGACCTCCGTGATCAACGCCGTGCGCGAAACATCGATCAGGGCCACCGTCCGGCCCTCGGCGCCGGTGCGCGCATCCTCGCGGCAGGCGACCGCGAGCACGGCCTCGTCGGGGGACAAAGCGAGGCCGAACGGGCCGCTGCTCACCGGGATGCGGGCGAGCTCCGCGCCGTCGCTGCCGCGCAGCACATCCGCGAGCCGCAGCACGGAGACGTCGTTGCTGCCGCCATTGCCGCTGAAGACGAGGCCGGCCGAAGCGGCGATGGCGATGCCGTTGGGATTCGGAAAGCGGCCGAAGCCGGCGTCGGGCGATGGCAGCCGACAAGGCTCGCCGGTCGCCCGCAGGCGCACATCGTGCAGCTTCCGCGCCGCCGGCGCGTCCATCACGGTGATCCGAAAGCCGCCGTCCTCCGTGCCGAGCCCCTCGGCCGAGGTGACCAAGAGATGGCGGCCGTCCGGTGTCAGCGCGCAGCCGACCGGGCCGCCCGTCCCGGTCTCGACGACGTCCCGCACGGCGCCGAGCGTGCCGTCAATGCCGGGATCGACTGCCGCCGCAAGATCGAGCACGGCGACGTTGCCGGGATGTCCGTGCGGCACGCCGGCGACCGTGGAGGGCGGCGTTTTGCCGGCATGGTCGACGACGTAGGCACGGCCGCGCCCGGGATCGACCGCAAGGCTCACCGGCAGGCCGGCGGCCGGCACCGCCGTACGATCGGGCCCGAGCACGTCCAGCGTCACCCGGGGCCACGAAACGACCGCGCGACCGGAGCCGAAGTTCTCGGGCTTCAGCGCCTCGGCGAGGCTGATGATCGCGACCGACGGATCCCACCGCCCGGCGACGGCGACGAAGAGGTCGCTCACTCGGCGGCGGCCGCCTCGGCGCCGTCCATGAGCGACTCGTGCACCATGCCGGCCTTGTGGCGGAGATGCAGGTTCAGCAGAGCCGACAGCCGCGGCCCGTCGCGCTTTTCGAGCGCATCCATGATCTCGACGTGATCGTCGACCGCTTCCTTCCAGCGGTGCGGCGACTTCTTGGCGATGAAGCGGACCGAGTGGGTGCGGATCATCAGCGTGTGGTAGAGGGCGGTCAGCTCGGCATTGCCGGCGGCGGCGAAGATCGCCTCGTGGATGGCCCGGTTGAGCTTGAGATACCTGGCCGACTCGCCGAGCTCGTAGTGCTCGACCATCGCATCGTGCATGCGGCGGATCTCGGCCACCTGCGCATCGGTGATGCGCGCGCAGGCGAGCTCGCCGGCGAGGCCCTCGAGCGCACCCATGATCGGGAACAGCTCGTCGATCTCCTCCGGCGTGATGCGCACGACGCTGGCGCCCCGGTTCGGCGATAGCGTGATGAGGCCGCCCGAGGCGAGAACTTTCAGCGCCTCGCGCAGCGGCGTCCGCGAGACGCCGAAGCGGGCGCAGAGCGCCTGCTCGTTGACCTTCTCGCCGGGCCGCAGCTCGCCGGCGAGCAGCATCTCGTGCAACAGATCGACGAGCTCGTCGTGCAGGCTACGTCGTGCGATGACGCTGGATGTCGCCAAGTCCTTCTCCGCGCCGCAAACTCCGCGCGAAACCTACTACTCGGCCGCCATTCTCGCCACGCCTTTCGCCTGTCCGGCGAGGAAATCCATCGCGACTTGCGTGCCGCCCTTATTGTGCGGAACGCCAGCCACCGACAGGCCCATCTCGACCCCGGCCAGCGCGCCCAGAATCGTCAGGTCGTTGGTGTCGCCGAGATGGCCGATGCGGAACACCTTTCCGGCGAGCTTGGTGAGGCCGGTGCCGAGCGACATGTCGAAGGCGTCGAGCACGGTCCCCCGGAACTCGTCGGCATTGACGCCCTCCGGCATCAGCACCGCGGTCAGCGAGGACGAGTAGTGCTCCGGCACCGCGCAGAGAATCTCGAGGCCCCAGGCGCGCACCGCCCGCCGCGTCGCCTCGGCGTGCCGGTCGTGGCGGGCGAAGACGTTGTCGAGCCCCTCCTCCTCCAGCATGTCGATCGCCGTGTCGAGGCCGTAGAGCAGGTTGGTCGCCGGCGTGTAGGGGAAGAAGCCGTTCCTGTTGTGCGGGATCATCTCCTCCCACGACCAGAACAGCCGCGGCAGGCCGGGCGCCTTGGAGGCGGCGAGCGCCTTCTCGCTGACGGCGTTGAAGCTGAGGCCCGGCGGCAGCATGAGCCCCTTCTGCGAGCCGGCGACGGTGACGTCGACGCCCCACTCGTCGTGCCGGTAGTCGATCGAGGCGAGCGAGGAGATCGTGTCGACGAGCAGCAGGGCCGGGTGGCCGGCGGCGTCGATCGCCTTGCGCACGGCCGCGATCGGCGAGACGCAGCCGGTCGAGGTCTCGTTGTGGACGACGCAGACCGCCTTGATCGCGTGCCCCGTATCGGCGCGCAGCCGCTCCTCGATCGCCGCCGGGTCGGCGCCGCGGCGCCAGTCCGATTCGATGAAGACCGGCTTCAGCCCGAGCTTGAGGGCCATGTTGCGCCACAGCGTGGCGAAATGCCCCGTCTCGTACATCAGCACCGTGTCGCCCGGGGCGAGCGCGTTGGCGAGCGCCGCCTCCCAGGCGCCGGTCCCGGACGCCGGGAAGATGAACACATGCGCGCGCGTCTTGAAGACGCCCCGCAACTTCTCCAGCACGCGGCGGCCGAGTTTTTGGAATTCCGGCCCGCGATGGTCGAGCACCGGCATGTCCATCGCCCGCAGGATGCGGTCCGGCACCGGCGTCGGGCCGGGAATCTGCAGGAAATGGCGGCCGGCGACGCGGGCTGCATTGCTGGGCATCGTTCAACTCCCGGATGGACGCGAACGCGGCAAGGCGCGATCGTCTCTTGCAATAGTGAATTATGAATGCAAAATTCGGTCAAGCGTTCGTTTTGCAGGCTCGAAGGTCGGAATGGCCGTTACCCTGATGCCGGGGCTGGAGCGCCGGCTGCGCGCCGAGGTGGCCGGCGACGTTCTTTTCGACGATTTCAGCCGCGGGCGCTACTCCACCGACGCCTCGCACTACCAGCAGACGCCGGTCGGCGTGGTGGTGCCGCGCCGCATGCAGGATGCCGAGCGGGCCATCGCGCTCGCCTTCCAGGAGGGCGTGCCCGTCACCGCGCGCGGCGGCGGCACCTCGCAATGCGGCCAGACGGTCAATCGCGGCCTGATCGTCGACTGCTCCCGCTATCTGAACGGTATCATCGACCTCGACGCCGCTTCCCGGCGCTGCGTCGTCGAGCCCGGCATCGTGCTCGACGAGCTGAACCGCAAGCTGAAGCCGCACGGGCTGTGGTTCCCGGTCGACGTCTCCACCGCCGCCCGGGCGACGATCGGCGGCATGACGGCCAACAATTCCTGCGGCGGCCGCTCGCTCCGCTACGGCACCACGCGGGACAACGTCGTCGCCGTCGACGCGATCCTGGCCACCGGCGAGAAGGCGCGCTTCGGCCCGGTCTCGGCCGGTCTCGACGAGCTGCCGAAGGATTCGCCGCTGCGACCGCTCGCCCGGCGACTGATCGAGATCGGCGAGCGCGAGGAACAGGAGGTCGCCGCCCGCTTCCCGAAGGTGCAGCGGCGGGTCGGCGGCTACAATCTCGACGCGCTGGTGCCGCGGGCGACCAACGACCTCAACCTCGCGCACATCCTCGTCGGCTCGGAGGGCACCCTCGCCTTCTCGACCGCGATCGAGCTGAAGCTCTGGCCGGTGCTTGGCAGGCGGGCCGTCGGCGCTTGCCATTTCGGCTCGTTCCGGGAGGCGATGGACGCCGCCCAGCATCTCGTCACGCTCGGCCCGATCGCCGTCGAGCTCGTCGATTCGACCCTGCTCGAGCTCGCCCGCGAGATCCCGATGTTCCGGGCGACGCTCGAGCAGTTCGTGCGCGGCGAGCCGCAAGCCATCCTGCTCGTCGAGTTCGCCGAGGAGCCGGACGAGAATGTGCGCCGCCTGACGCGGCTGCACGAGCTGATGGGCGATCTCGGCTTCGCCTGGGGCAACAGCGGCGCCAAATGGGGCGGCGTCGTCGACGTCGTCGACCCGTCCTTGCAGGCGGCGATCGCCGACGTGCGCACCTCCGGCCTCAACATCATGATGTCGATGAAGGAGGCGCGGAAGCCGATCTCCTTCGTCGAGGATTGCGCCGTGCCGCTCGACCGGCTCGCCGAATACACCGAAAACCTCACCGAGATTTTTTCGCGCCACGGCACGCGCGGCACCTGGTACGCGCATGCCTCGGTCGGCTGCCTGCATGTCCGCCCGGTGCTGAATCTCCGGCTCGACAAGGACGTCAAGGCGATGCGGGCGATCGCCGAAGAGGCGTTCAGCATGGTGCGCGCTTTCAAGGGCTCGCATTCGGGCGAGCACGGCGACGGCCTCGTCCGCTCCGAGTTCCACGAAAAAATGTTCGGCCCGCGCCTGGTCCGCGCCTTCGAGGAGGTGAAGGAGACCTTCGACCCGAAGGACCTGTTCAACCCAAACCGGATCGTGCACGCGCCGAAGTTCGACGACAGGTCCTATTTCCGCTACGGCCCGCACTATGGCGCCGACGAGGTCGATCCGAAGCTCGACTGGTCGGCCTATCCGGGCGCCTCCCGCGGCCTCTTGGGCGCGGTCGAGATGTGCAACAACAACGGCGCCTGCCGAAAGCTCGAGGGCGGCGCCATGTGCCCGTCCTACCGGGTGACCCGCGAGGAGCGGGATGTCACGCGGGGGCGGGCGAACACCTTGAGGCTCGCGCTCTCGGGGCAGCTGGGGCCCGACGCCTTCACCTCCGAGGAGATGGCCGAGACGCTGAAATACTGCGTCTCCTGCAAGGCCTGCCGGCGCGAATGCCCGACCGGCGTCGACATGGCGCGCATGAAGATCGAGGTTCTTTCCGCCCGGGCGCGAAAGCTCGGCCATTCGGTGCGCGACTATCTCGTCGGCTGGCTGCCGCGCTACGCGCCCTGGGCGGCACGGGTGCCATGGCTGCTCAACCTGCGCGACCGGCTGCCGGGCGCGGCGAAGATCGCCGAGAGAATCACCGGCTTCAGCGCCGAGCGGAAATTGCCGGAATGGCGCGGCGATATTTTTAACGAGGCCGCCGCCGGCGATCTCGGCCCGACGGACGGGCCGGGCGTCGTCCTGTTCGTCGACACCTTCAACCGCTATTTCGAGCCGGAGAACGTCCACGCGGCGATCGCCGTGCTGGCGGCCGGCGGCTATCGCGTGCATCTCGCGACGCCCACCGACGGCACGAGGCGGCCCATCTGCTGCGGGCGCACCTTCCTGTCGGTCGGGCGGACGGACGAGGCCAAGCGCGAGGCCGAGCGGGCGCTCGCCGCCCTCGGCCCGCTGGTGGACTCCGACATGCCGGTGCTCGGGCTCGAGCCGAGTTGTTTGTTCTCGTTCCGCGACGAGGTGCCGGCGCTGATCCCGGGCGAGGCGGCAAAGAAGGTCGCCGGCAGGGCAATGATGCTCGAGGAGTTTCTGGCCGGCGAGGCGGTGGCGGGGCGGCTGACGCTGCCGCTCGGGCCGATCGGCGAGAAGGCGCTGCTGCACGGCCACTGCCATCAGAAGAGCTTTGCCGTCATGGGCGCGGTGGAGAAATCGCTGCGGCTGATCCCGGAACTTAAGGTGGAGGCGGTGGAGTCGAGCTGCTGCGGGATGGCCGGCGCCTTCGGCTACGGCGCCGACACGATCGAGGTTTCGAGGGCGATGGGCGAGCTGTCGCTCCTGCCGGCGGTACGCGCGGCACCCGCGGACACCCTCATCGTCGCCGACGGCACCTCGTGCCGGCACCAGATCCGCGACGGCGCCGGCAGATCGCCGATGCATGTCGCCCGGGTGCTGGAGACGAGCGTCGCAGCGGCGCGGCGGACGGCCTGAGCGGTCGCGCGCCCGGCCCCGATCCAGCCGCAGCGCCACGCGCCCTGACGGCGCGCCCGAAGGGCGATTGACGGGGCGCGAAACGGCGTGCAACTCCTCCGTCGCAGCAATCCCGAGCCGGTCCGCCGCCGCGCTGGCCGGAGGGTTTGCCTCGGCATCCCGCCAGGAGCGCATCGGTCTTGGACGTCATCCTGCATATCGGCCGGCAGAAGACGGGCAGCACCTTCATCCAGGCGAGCCTCGACGCCACCCGCCGGCAGCTCGCGCGGCGCGGCGTGCTCTATCCCTCCGCCTTCGGGGCGGGCAAATCGCGCTTCATCCGCGACTTCTTCGAGGGCGGGCGCCGGCTCGAGGGCCGCATCGACGAGGTCGGCGCCGTGCTCGACAAGGAGTTCGCGCGGCGAAGCTGGGACAAGGCGATCATCTCGAACGAGAACCTGTTCGTCTCGACCCCCGAGGTGATGCGATCGCTGGAGGACTTCGTCGCCGCCCACAAGGCGACGCCGCGCGTCTACTGCTATGTCCGGCGGCCGGACGAGCACGTCGTCAGCCTCTATCAGCAGCGTGTCCGCACCGGCGGGGTGACGCTGTCGCTGAACGCCTTCGTGTCGCGCGTCCTCGCCCAGGGCTACTATCGGCAGGCGGCCTATCTCGACCGCTGGCGCGAGCGCTTCGGACGCGACGCCGTACACGTGCGGCTTTTCCACGGCGACGTCATCCGGGTCAACCCGTTCGAGGATTTCATGGCCTGGATCGGCGTGCCGACCGAGGGCCTGCGCATCCCGGCGAGCCGGCGGAAAATCGCCAACGAGAGCTTCGACCCGACCGGCGTCGACGTGCTGCGCTTCGTCCGCCGCTGGCAGACGGAGAATCCGGGCGCGATCGACGACGGCTTCTTCTTCCGCGTCCGCCATCGGCTGCGGGCGCTGAACGGCGACCAGCGCCTGCGGCTCTCCGCCGCGCAGGCCGAGCGCATGGCCGAGGCCTGCCGCAAGGATTGCGAGCGGCTCGCACGCGACTACCTGCCGGAAGACCAGGCGCGGCTCCTCCTGGCACCGCCGCAGGCCGGCGCGTCGACCTCCTCCGTCGACGCCGCCGCCGTCGTCGGCCGGGCGATCGACGCCATCGGCTGGCGGAGCACGCTGCGCGGTCTTCGGGCCGCGCCCGCGGATGGAGACGCCGCCGGCGTGGCCCTCGCCGAGGCGCTCGGCCGGTACCGCGACGCCTATCCTGCGCGCCTCGACGAGGCCGGGCTGCAGGACATCCGCGCGCGCCTCGCCGGCTCCGCGGCGGCGCCTGCGACGGCGCCCGAGCCCTACGAGGTGTTCTCCCGGCTGATGCGGGCGCTGCCCGCAGACACCTCCTGGCGCGGCCGGCTCGGACGCGCCTGGGATCGCTTCCGCGGCCTGTTCGGACGCGTCGGCGCCGCCGAACGGCGGGCCGAGGGGCGGCGGGCCCGGAAGGCGAAGCGGCGAGGCGCCAGCACCGAGCGGGCGCGCACGCGCCAGGAGGACACCGCGTTGACGGATGCGGGCATCCATGCAACTCGTGAAGGCGTGTCGGCCGACGGGGCCGGCGCCGGCTCCTGAAAGCCGTTCTCGCGAGCGCTCGGGGTAGAGGAGCCTTGGACGTCACGATCCATATCGGTCGACAGAAGACCGGCAGCACTACGATTCAGCTCGGGCTTATCGCAATTCGTGGGCAACTTGCTGCGCAAGACATCCTTTATCCTGCGACGCTCGGCAAGAACAAGGCTAAGTACATCAGAGATATCTTCACCACTGGTCGGCGTCTCACGGACCGTGCGGACCAGGTGACGGCCGCATTCGAGAAGGAGCTGACGAGCCGCCCTAATGGCAAGTGGCGACGTCTCATCATCTCGAACGAGAATTTGTGCGATTCTGATGCGTCGACGATTCGATCGGTAGCCGCACTGGTCGACCGGCATGGTGGCACGCCGCAGGTCTACTGCTATTTCCGCCGGCCCGACGAGCATGTTGTCAGCCTGTACCAACAACGCGTGCGCACTGGCGGCTCAGCCTTGTCAATCTCCGCGTTCATCCAGCGGTGTATCGTCGCTGGATATTATGACTACGCATCCCATTTGGATCGTTGGGCTGGAATATTCGGCAAAGGTGCGATCCATGCTCGTGTGTTTCATCGATCCGTGCTCAAGACCGATCCGTTTGTCGACTTCATCGACTGGACACGCCTATCGGAGGAAGGCCTCGTCCTGCCGAAAATGGACCCTCGCAAAGAGAGCTACGATCCGGTGGGCGTCGCAGTTCTCCGCAACCTGCGGCGATATATGAGCGAGAGCCCGACGAATTTCGACGAAAAGCTGTTCTATAGCTTCCGACACCACCTGCGCTATCTCAATACGGACGAGCGCTTGCGCCTTTCGCACGAGCAGGCGATGCGAATTTGGCGAGCGAGCATCCCCGAGTGCGAGCGGCTGGCGCGCGACTATCTTCCCGCCGGCGAGGCGGAGCTGCTCCTCGCTCCGCCGGTCCCCGGCGCCGCGCCCGCCGTCGTCGGGACGGGCGCAGTCATCGCAAGGACCATCGAGGCGCTGGCGCGCCGCGGCCGATTCGGCGGCATTCGCGTGCGCCCCATCCCGCCGGGCGTCGCGCCCGACGAGATTGCGGACACGGTGCTGCAGGCCGCGCTGGCGGGATATTCGGGCGAATCGGCCCGGGCGCGGAAGTTCGCGCGCGATGCGCTTGCCCAGCTCGAGGCCGCGAAGCGACGTGCCGGGCTCTCCGCCGAATCGGCGCAACCGAGCGCCCCGGCCGCAGCCGGGGAGGCTTCGGACCCCTATCGGCCATTCCGTCGACTCATGATGCAGTTCGACTATATTCCCATATGGAGGTACCTGCGCGCCGCGTGGCAATTTGTGCGGAGCTCGAACAGGACCGCGAAGCGCGTGGCACGCGAGGCGAAGATTCGCAGCCGGCCGAGGCGCTTCTCCGCGTAGCCGCTCCTCTCGCCCAGAGAGTCACCTCCTCGTTCGGAGTGCAATCATTGGACGTTGTTCTTCACATTGGTAAGCAGAAGACCGGCAGCACGGCGATCCAGCGTCGCCTCTCCGCCTTGCGTCCCGAGCTCAAGAGCCGCGGCTTCCTCTTCTCCGAGGCCTTCGGCGGTGGCAAGGCGCGCTACCTGAAGACATTGTTCACGTCCAAGCAGCTCGACGCGGAGGATGCGGCCAAGCTCCGGCGCTTCCAGGAGGAGCTCGCCAGCGACAGCCCGGTCGTCATCGTCTCCAATGAGAACCTGTTCAGTAACCGCCGCGATGTCATTCAGGCGATGCACTCCTTTCTCGTGGCGTCGGGCCGCAAGCCTCGGATCTATGCCTATGTCCGCCGACCCGACGAGCACACGCTGAGCCGCTACCAGCAGCGGGTGCGGACGGGCGAGATCGCCTGGTCGCTCGAGACCTTCATCAACCGGGTGACGGGCAAGGAGTACTTCCAGGACAGCACCAGACTGGACAACTGGAGGAGCGTCTTCGGCGAGGATGCCGTGCATTGCCGGCTGTTCCACCGCCAGACGCTGAAGGGCGGCCCGGCCGAGGACTTTTTGGATTGGATCGGCATCCCGGTGGAGGAGATGCCGCCGCCGCCGGCCGGAAACGGCGAGGCGCGCGAAAGCCTCGATCGGGCCTCGATCGAGATTCTGTGCTTCTCACAGCGGCTCTGCACGGAATACCCGGAGCAGTTCGGCACCGGATTCGTCGAGACGGTGCGCAACCAACTGCGCAATCTGCCGAAGGGACCGCGCCTGAACATGTCGGCGGAGCTTGCTGCGCGCATCAGCGAGGCCTCGCGCCGCGACACCGAGGCGCTGGCGAGGGACTACCTCACGGAGCGGGAAGCGGCGCTGCTGCTCGCGCCCGGGACCCTTCAGGACGACGGCGGAACGACGCCGTTCGAGACGATCAGCCGAACCCTCGAGATGATCGGTGACCTCGGCGCCATTCTTCCGGAAGCGGAAGCGGCGGACGGGCTGCCCGAGACGCCTCTCGACGCCGATGGCGAGCGGCTGCTGGAGCTGTTGCGGCGCTACGCCTCCGAGCACGCCGACCGGCTCGACGGCGAGACGGTCTCGCGCGCCGCCGTTCTCTTGCGGACGCCGGCGGGCGCGCCACCTTCGGCGGTCGCGATGGAGCCGGCCGAGGAGGAGCGGTTCCGCCTGTTCGCCCGGCTGCTCAGGATTTGCGGGCCGCTCGACGCCGAGGGCCAGCAGGCGCGCGGCGCGCGGCGATTGCGGCGCCTCGCCGGACGTCAGGAGCGGCGGGCGAAGCGGGGGGTGCCGGTGCGGCCACGCGACGCGCGGGATCGGATTCTTTCGCCGCGCCTCGATACGGACGAGCCGGAAAGCCGCCCGGCCCGGGCCCCCATCGCCCCGGCCGCCGCGCCGCAGCCGCTGACCGAACAGGCGACCGCCGTCGGAGCGACACCGCCTTTCGTGCCGGCGGCCGAATCGCTCGAGGACCGCCGCCGTCGCCGCAAGGAGCGCAGAGCCCGGGAGGCCGCCGCCGCAGCCGCCGCCGCTTCGGCCACGGATCACGCTCCGGCGCCGAGCCCGGAGCGTCAGGAGACCGAGGCCGGCCCGTCGCACTCCGCCGAGGCTTCGGCGGAGAAGCAGCCCGCCTGAGAGACGAGGATCGCGGCGGCGAGGTCCTCGAGCGCCGTCCCGACGGACTTGAAGAGCGTGATCTCGTTCGCGCTGGTCCTGCCAGGCACGGTGCCGCGGCAGAGATCGAACAGATCGCCGCGGACATGGTCGCGGCCGATGACGCCGCTCGCCAGCGGCAACACGATGTCGCCGGCCTCCGTGAGGCCGCCGGCGCGCGTGTCGACGAACACGCTCGCCCGCCGCACCGCCTCGTCGTCGGCCTCGCGTGTCTTCGGCGTGAAAGCGCCGACGAGGTCGAGATGGCAGCCCGGCCGCAGCCAGGCGCCGTGCACCACCGGGGT
The DNA here is from genome assembly GCA_023430145.1 of Pseudomonadota bacterium. GTDB lineage: Bacteria > Pseudomonadota > Alphaproteobacteria > Rhizobiales > Methylopilaceae > JAEZCD01. Next base: position 10,586 of record JAEZCD010000383.1, on the reverse strand, counting down.
CGGCGACAGGGTGGCGCAGGAGACGAGGTCGGCGCCGCGCACCGCCGCTTCGAGGTCGTCGGTGGCAGACGCCTGCAAGCCATCCGTACTCAGCTCGGCCGCGACCCTGACCGCCGCCGCGACCGTCCGGTTCCAGACCAGCACCTCGCGGATCGGCCGCACGCTCGCATGCGCGCGGACCAAAAACGGCGCCAGCGCTCCGGCGCCGACCATCACCATGCGGCTCGAATCGGCGCGGGCGAGGCGGCTGGCGGCGAGCGCCGAGGCCGCGGCGGTTCGCCACAGCGTCAGCCGGCTGCCATCGAGGACCAGGACAGGGGCGCCGGTGGCGCCGTCGAGCAGGAGGTAGAGGCCGCTCACGGCCGGCAGGCGGCGGGCGGAATTGCCGGGGAAGACCGAGACGATCTTGGTGCCGACGAAGCCGGCGCCGGGCGCATCGTCGGTCCACGCCGGCATCAGCAGCAGCGTGGCGTCGGGGTCCGTGCCGCCGGCGACCGTGTGATGGTGCCGCGGCGGCGCCGTCCAGTCGCCCCGGAAGGCGGCGGCGAGCGCGTCGATCAGGGCCGGGAAGCTCAGGACGGCGTCGATCGCATCAGCGCCGACGAGCCGCATCAGCGCGTACGGACCGCCGGCAGCGAGAGGCGCTGCGGCTCGGCGCTGCGGCGCAGCCGCTCGGCCTCGGCCTCGAGCCGCGCCACCTCGGTCCGCCGGACCCGCGCCTCGCGCCGGTAGCGGCCCTGGCGCAGCCACGCGGCGACGCCGCCGACGAGCACGCCGACGATCGCCGCGGCGAGAATGACGATGAACAGCGGCAGCGATACCGACCAGGCCGGCGCATCCGGATTGAACGGGTCGAGCGACAACGTGACCGGCGCACGGTTGGCGACCGCCAGCAGGACCAGCACCGCCGTCACCGGGACGAGGATCAGAAGAGCGAGGAAACGCCGCATCTACCCACTCGCTTCATCGTCGACGCCCTTGTTGAGGCGCATCCGCATTTCCTTGCCGGTCTTGAAGAACGGCACGGCCTTCCCGGCGACGTCGACGTTCTCGCCGGTGCGCGGATTGCGGCCGACGCGCGCCGGCCGCTCCTTCACCGAGAAGGCGCCGAAGCCGCGCAATTCGACACGGTCACGCCGCGACAGCGCGGCGACGATCTCTTCCAGGATGGCGTTGACGATATTCTCGACGTCGCGCTGATAGAGATGCGGATTAGCCGCCGCGACGCGCGCGACGAGCTCGGACTTGATCATCAAAAACGCCCCCTGACCGCCCGCCGCGAAAACGCGCCGACCGGGGCGGATTATTCTTTAAACCCTTGGTGGGAACTCACTTTTCGAGCGCAGGGTGCCAGACGGCAAGGAGCCCGTCAAGGCCGAGATGGCCCGTTCCGGGCAGGCCTTCGCCGGCCGCTATGCGCTCGGCGAGGCCGCCGAGGCCGAGGCTGCGGGCGACGGCCGCGACCGCCGCGTCGACGAAGGGGAGGCCGCCGATGCCGGATCGCTTCGGCCTCCAGTCGCGCACCGGCAGATCGCTCGAAACGCCCTTCTCCTTGGCCAGCCAGTCGCGCGCGGCCTCCTCGCCGCCGATGGCGTCGACGAGTTTCAGGTCGAGCGCCTGACGGCCGGTGAAAACCCGCCCGTCGGTCACGTTCGCGAGCGCCTCGCCCTCGAGCTTGCGGCGCTCGGCGACGATGCCCTTGAACCAGTCGTAGGTGTCGGTGACCACGGACTGCAGTGCCGCGCGCGCCTCCGGGCTGGTCGGCTCGAAGCCGTTCGGCGACGCTTTCAGCGGCGAGGATTTGATCGCCTCGACGTCGACGCCGATCTTCTCCAGGAGGCCGTGCAGGTTCGGGTACTGGATGAGGACGCCGATCGAGCCCGTCAGCGCCGTCTCCGGCGTGAAGATGCGCTCGGCGCCGAGGGCGGTGAGATAGCCGCCGGAGGCGGCCAGTGAGCCGAAGACCGCGACGGTCGGCTTCTTCTCGGCGAGCCGCCGCAGCGCATTGTAGAGCCGCTCGGAAGCCGCGACGCCGCCGCCCGGGCTGTCGATGACGACCATCACCGCGCGGGCATGGCTCTTCTCGAGCTCCTCGAGCAGCTCGATGCGCGGCCGATTGTCCAGAATCATGCCCGACACGGTGACCCGCGCCACATGCGGGCGCGTGCGCGGCGTCAGGCCGTCGTCGACCCAATAGAGGCCGCCGGCGGCGATCAGCACGCCGACGAGCAGGATGGCGCCGATGCGCCAGAACGCCAGCGAGCGCCTGAGGCGGCGCCGGTCGACGATCGCGTCGGGATCGAGGGACATGGGGACTCGCGAAGGGTTGTCGGACTTGGCGCAGCCTTTAGCAGACCCGATCCGGCGGCACTATGGCGAAGCGCCTTCGGGCCGCGCACCACCTCGTCATTGCGAGCCGAGCGCCTCGTCATTGCGAGCGAAGCGAAGCAATCCAGCCTTGCGGCGGCAAAGAGCTGGATTGCTTCGTCGCTGCGCTCCTCGCAATGACGACGGAGCCAACCCCTTCCGGAGCGCGCGGCGCGGCCTTACTCATGGGTCGTGACTCCTCCGGCGACGAGACTCTCCATGCTGCCGATCTTCGACGGGCACAACGACGTGCTGCTGCGGCTTCTGAAGAAGGGCGAGCCCGACAATGGCGTGGCGAGCTTCCTCGACGGCGACGGCGCCGGGCAGCTCGACCTGCCGCGCGCCCTGGCCGGCGGCCTGCGGGCCGGGCTGTTCGCCGTCTTCGTGCCGAACGGCGAGGGCGACCTGCAGAACATCGACGAGATCATGCGCCGCGAGGCCTATGACATTCCGCTGCCGGCGGAGATCGAGCTCACCTACTCGCAGGCGATGGCGGCGCGCATGGCGGCGCTGCTGCACCGCATCGTGCGCCAGTCCGAGGGCGCCGTTCGACTCTGCCGCAGCGCCGCCGACATCCGCACGGCGACGCGTGAGAACGCCCTCGCGGCCGTGCTGCATTTCGAGGGCGCCGAGCCGATCGACGCCGATTTCGCCATGCTGGAGATTTTTTACCAAGCCGGCCTGCGCTCGCTCGGGCCGGTCTGGAGCCGCGCCAACATCTTCGGCCACGGCGTGCCGCTGCGCTTTCCCGGCAGCCCCGATTGCGGTCCCGGCCTCACCGACGCCGGCAAGGCGCTGGTGCGCCAATGCAATGCGATGCGGATCGCCATCGACCTGTCGCACATGACCGAGCAGGGATTCTGGGACGTCGCGGCGATCAGCGATGCGCCGCTGATCGCCAGCCACTCCAACGCGCACGCCCTCTGCCCGAGCGCCCGCAACCTCACCGACCGGCAGCTCGCGGCGATCCGCGAGCGGCGCGGCATCGTCGGCATCAACTTCGCCGCCAGCTTCCTGCGCGCCGACGGCCGCATGCTGCGCGACACGCCGCTCGAGGACGTGATCCGTCACGCCGATCATTTGATCGAAAAGCTCGGCGTCGCGCATGTCGGGCTCGGCTCGGACTTCGACGGCGCCGTCATTCCGGCCGACATCGGCTCGGCCGCCGGCCTGCAGAACCTCGTCGAGGCGTTCCGACGCGCCGACTACGACGAGGCGACGCTGCGGCGGCTCCTGTTCGACAACTGGCTCGACGTGCTGGACCGGACCTGGGGTGGGTAGCGGCGCGGGACATCGGCCATGGCCGCTCGACGCAGAGCCGCCCCCGCCCCGTCATTCTGCGCGGACCCATCCGCTCGTCATCCTGCGGCTCGACCGCAGGATCCATCTTTTTCCCGCGTCTCGCCGGAAAGATGGATCCTGCGCTTTCACGCAGGATGACGAGCGGAGAGGCTCGCACGAGGCGAAGTGGCTTTCGCAGGATGAGCGGAGAGGCCGCGAACGAGAAAGCCGGGCACTTTCGCGCCCGGCTTCGCAATCACCACCGGCCTGCCGGCGGAAAGGAGATCACTCCCCCTCGTTGGCCTTCTGCTCCTCGCGGGCGCGGCTCAGCGCGGCGCCGAGGATGTCGCCGAGCGAGGCGCCGGAGTCGGTCGAGCCGTACTGGGCCACCGCCTCCTTCTCCTCGGCGATCTCGAGCGCCTTGATCGACACCTGCACCTTGTGCGCCTTCTTGTCGAAGAGCGTGATGCGGGCATCGAATTTTTCGCCCGGAGCGAAGCGCTCGGGCCGCTGGTCGGCGCGGTCGCGGGCAAGATCGGCCCGTCGGACGAAGGTGGTGAGGTCGGTGCCGGCGATCTTGACCTCGAGGCCGCCCTCCTTGACCTCGATCACCTCGCAGGTGACGACCGAGCCCTTGCGCATCTCGCCGGCGTCGACGAAGGGGTCGCCCTGCACCTGCTTGATGCCGAGCGAGATGCGCTCCTTCTCGACGTCGACGTCGAGCACGACCGCCTTGATCATCTCGCCCTTGCGGAAGTCGTCGATGACCTGCTCGCCCGGCCGGTTCCAGTCGAGATCCGACAGGTGCACCATGCCGTCGACATCGCCCTCGAGGCCGAGGAACAGGCCGAACTCGGTCTTGTTCTTGACCTCGCCCTCGACCGTCGAGCCGACCGGGTACTTCTCGATGAAGGCTTCCCACGGATTGGCCATGGTCTGCTTCAGGCCGAGGCTGATGCGGCGCTTCACCGGATCGACCTCCAGAATCATCACCTCGACCTCCTGGGAGGTGGAGACGATCTTTCCGGGGTGCACGTTCTTCTTCACCCACGACATTTCCGAGACGTGGATGAGGCCTTCGATGCCCGGCTCCAGCTCCACGAAGGCGCCGTAGTCGGTGATGTTGGTGACGCGGCCCTTGAAGCGGGCATTGACCGGATAGCGCGCCTCGATGCCCTGCCACGGATCGGCCAAGAGCTGCTTCATGCCGAGGCTGATGCGGTGCGTCTCGTGGTTGATCTTGATGATCTTGACCTTCACCGACTGGCCGATGTTGAGCAGCTCGGTCGGGTGATTGACGCGCCGCCACGCGATGTCGGTGACGTGCAGGAGGCCGTCGATGCCGCCGAGGTCGACGAAGGCGCCGTAGTCGGTGATGTTCTTGACGATGCCGTCGATGACCTGGCCCTCTTCGAGGTTCTGGACCAGCTCCTGGCGCATCTCGGCCCGGCTTTCCTCGAGCACGGTGCGGCGCGAGACGACGATGTTGCCGCGGCGGCGATCCATTTTCAGGATCTGGAACGGCTGCGGGGTCTGCATCAGCGGGCTGACGTCGCGGACGGGGCGGATGTCGACCTGGCTGCGCGGCAGGAAGGCGACGGCGCCGTCGAGATCGACCGTGAAGCCGCCCTTCACCTGGTTGAAGATCATGCCTTCAACCTTCTCGTTGTTGGTGAAGGCGCGCTCGAGCCGCACCCAGCTCTCCTCGCGGCGGGCCTTGTCGCGCGACAGGACGGCCTCGCCGAGCGCGTTCTCGACGCGCTCCAGATAGACCTCGACCTCGTCGCCGACCTTGAGCTGCGTGTCTCGGCCGGGGCCGGCGAACTCGCGCAGGGCGACGCGGCCCTCCGTCTTCAGTCCGACGTCGATCACGGCGACGTCCTTTTCGATCGCCGTGACGGTCCCCTTGACGACCGACCCTTCGGCGACGTCGTGCGTGCCGAAGGACTCCTCGAGGAGGGCGGCGAAATCCTCGCGCGAGGGTGCGCGAGCGACGGTAGCTGCGTTCATGAAATCTCCTGCCCCCTCGGAGGGGGCGATGCCGGCGGCTCGTGTTGCGGGTCGCTCCTCTCGCGCCCTTGTGCCGAACGGGGTCCCGCTGTGCGGGCCTCGACCGGCGCGCCGGGCGGCGCGATCGGAACGCAGTCCATGCTTCGTATGCTTCGCCGGGCGGTCTCGGGCGCCGGTACCGGTCTGCGACCGGATGCCGCGCTGCCAACGCAACGAGGGCGCGCGGAAACGCGCACCCTTTTCCGTCAGGAGCCTTCGAAGAGACCGAGCGCCGCCCGGAACGCGGCTTCTATAGCGAAGGCGCTCGGTGCGGGCAAGCTGGCACTAGGCGTGCAGATCGCTTTCATTGACGCGGCTCTATGAAAGCGATATGAAAGCCTCCTCTGGAGCCTCCCGATGTCGAATGTCGTTTACCTGCATGGCCAGCCAACACCCGTCGCACGCTTTTTGCGGGTTACGGAGCACCGGCGATTGGACCAACTGCTGGCGGCCGACAAGCTGCCCTACGAGCGCTTCGTCCTGGAGGCGGGGTACTTCACCGAACAAAAGGTGCTGATCGACGCTCTTCGGCAGCGTGGACGAGAATTGGTTCTCGATACGAATGTGGCTGAACTCTCGGCGGTCGCGAAGTTCACTGGACACGCGAAGAATGCGCCTTGGGCAAATCCTGATGGCATTTTGACCGAGGATCACCTCAAAAAGGAAGCTGGGAACGAGATCGTGCGGGCCATCGCATGTTTCGCGGTGGCAAACGGCTTCGCTCGCGTCCAAGCGCCAAATCACTTCGTAGCGAACTCTGGGGACGCTTGGCTTGCCATTGATCTGGAGAACTGCACCGCACTCCGTCGCGCGCTGGATTCAGAAGGTGGAAAGAAAATCGCCATCGACTTTCCGCTAATGATCTCTAACGCCGTGCTCAACGACAGGGCTCAGCGCCGAGACTTAATTGATAAGCTTCGCTCCGTGCCGATTGATAGTATCTGGAGTCGTATTTCCGGTTTCGGTGCGGATGCGACGCCGGCGGGGTTAGCGAAGTATATTTCAGCGATTCAGGACTTCCACTCACTCGGCAAGCCGGTCATAGCGGACGGCGTAGGAGGGTTGTCAGGGCTCGCAGTCGTCGCTTTCGGCGCCGCCAGCGGGCTCTCGCATGGTGTGGCAGCGAAGGAGCGGTTCGACGCATCCTCCTGGTATAAGCCGCCCAAGCCAGGGCGCAGCGGCGGTGGTGGGGGCTACTCGGTCCTCCTTCCAGGGATCGACCGCCTCCTAAAGCGTGAGGACGCGGAGGCAGTTATCAATGCCTCTGGTGGCCGGCGGCTGGCATCCTGCCAAGACCGCACATGCTGCCCCCGAGGCTTCGAGGACACCTTGAAGGACCCAAAAGGTCATTTCCTCCGGCAACGGGCTCGGCAATGTGAGGCCATCTCGGCCGTGCAGGAGCCGGTTCGATCGAGACACTTCCTCGACAAGGATCTGACGGAAGCCGATCGCAGGGCTCGCTTGCTTGCGAAGCTGAAGCTAAGCGATAGCAACCTCTCGTCTCGGCTCGCTGAGAATGCCAGGCGCATCGACCGCATGAGGGACGTGCTGGGCAATCTCGACAAAACAAGTGCTTCGGCGACGCGCTCCCCCGGGCTTGAGACGGCAAGCACGGTTGGTGAAATCCAGAAGGATCGGCGCTAGCCCATGTCGACCGCCGTCAGCAAAGTTCTGGAGCGTCTGCGGGACGAGGGCGGACTCCAGGGCAAGGACATCGCCAACATTGTCGCCGTCTCGCCAGCGACCGTTTCCCGCTGGTCGAGTGGCAAGGCCACGCCTGATCTGCGTACGCAGACGGTGATCGCCGAGCTTCGCTACGTCGTCGACCGGCTGGCCGAGTTCTATACGCCGGACGAAACGCGGCTGTGGCTGCACGCCGTTCATCCGATGCTCGACAACCAGCGGGCGATCGACCTCATCAATGCCGGCCAGACGGAGCGGGTGCTCGGCGTGATCGAGGCACTCGATGCGGGGGCGTATACGTAGGTGGCGGAGGACCGCCACCGTCCTCGCGACCTCGGGCTGCTGGACGCAATCGACGCGTTCGGCCGCGAGCCCTTGGAAGCGGATGTCTGGCGCCTCGTCCGCCGCGGGAGAGACCCGACCCTCGGAAGTCCCTCCCGGAGCCGCTGGTGTAACGGCACCTTCGACATTCTCTACACCGCGCTCACGCGTGACGGCGCGCTCGCCGAAATCCACGCGCTCCTGTCGCTGCAGCCCGTCTTCCCGTCGAAGGACGCCTGGTTCGTGCATCGGCTGCGGGTGGCGACCGCGAGGACCTTGCGGCTGGCCGACTTCTCCACTCTCGCCGCCCTCGGCGTCGACGTGGGACGCTACGACCAGCGAGACTACACGCGTACCCAGGAGATCGCCGACGCCGCCTATTTCCTCGATTTCGACGGCCTGATAGCCCCGAGCGCGCGATGGAGCTGTCTGAACCTGATGTTGTTCACGGACCGCATCGCGCCCTCCGAGATCGAGGTGGTGGAGTCCGAGGAAGCGCCCGTCGACTGGGCCGCCTGGCGCAAGACGGCGCGCCGATAGCGCCGGCCCTTAAGCGCCCGGCCGCGCCTCGTCGAGGACCGCCAGCGCGGCCCGGAACGACGCCTCGATGTCGAGCTCGCTCGTATCCAGCAAGCGCGCGCCGGGCGCCACCGTCAGCGGCGCCGTGCTGCGCGCGCCGTCGCGGGCGTCTCTCCGCAAGATGTCGGCCAGAACCGCCGCCTCGTCGGCCGGCTCGCCGCGGGACGCCAACTCCGCGGCCCGGCGCCGGGCGCGTATTTCCGGCCGGGCGGTGACGAAGATCTTCACGTCGGCGTCGGGAGCTATCACGCTGCCGATGTCGCGGCCGTCGAGAACCGCGCCGCCGGGGCGACGGGCGAAGTCTCGCTGCAGCTCCAGCAGCGCTTCCCGAACGGCCGGAATGGCCGCGACGAGCGAGGCCGCCTCGCTCATCGCATTGCCGCGCAGGCGGTCGTCCTCGAGCATCGACAGGTCGAGCCGGCGCGCCGCGGCCTCCGCCACAGCCGCATCGCGCGGATCGCCGCCGGCCTCGAGCACGGCGAAGGCGACCGCCCGGTAGAGCAGTCCGGTATCGAGATGCGGCAGGCCGAGATGCGCGGCGAGCTTCTTGGCGAGCGTCCCCTTTCCCGAGGCCGCCGGCCCGTCGATGGCGATCAGCATGCTCAGCCGATCTCGGCGCCGAGCCCGGCGAGCAGCGGCACGAAGTCGGGGAAGCTCGTCGCGATCATGGCGCCGTCGTCCACCGCCATGCCCTTCTCGGCGGCGAGGCCGAGCACCAGGAACGCCATGGCGATGCGGTGGTCGAGATGGGTCGCGGCGACGCCGCCGCCCGGCACGCCGCGGCCGCCCTCGACGATAAGGTCGTCGCCCTCGATCGCCGCCTCGACGCCAGCGGCGACGAGGCCGTCATGAACGGCGGCGAGGCGGTCGCTCTCCTTGACCCGCAGCTCCTTCAGGCCGCGCATACGGGTCGTGCCTTCGGCGAAGGCGGCGGCGACGGCGAGGATCGGGTACTCGTCGATCATCGACGGCGCCCGCTCGTGCGGCACGTCGACGCCGCGCAGCGTCCCGGCGCGGATGCGCAGATCCGCCACCCGCTCGCCGCCGGCGTCGCGGGAATCGAGCTCCTCGATCGACGCCCCCATCTCGCGCAGCGTCGTGATCAGCCCGGTGCGCAGCGGGTTCATCATGATGCCGCGGAGAATCACGTCCGAGCCCGGAACGATCAGCGCCGCGACCAGCGGGAAGGCGGCCGAGGACGGGTCGGCCGGCACGACGATATCGGCCGGGCGCAATTCCGGCCGGCCCTGCAGCTCGATGCGGCGCCCGTGCTCGCCTTCCGGCGAGACGGAAACCTCGGCGCCGAAATGGCGCAGCATCAGCTCGGTGTGGTCCCGCGTGGCCTCGCGCTCGATCAGCGTCGTGCGCCCCGGCGAGTTCAGCGCCGCGAGCAGCACCGCCGACTTCACCTGCGCCGACGGCACCGGGCTCGTGTAGACGATCGGCAGCGGGTCGGCGGCGCCGCGCAGCGTGAGCGGCACGCGCCCTTCGCCGGCCTGCGCGACGACCTCGGCGCCCATGCGCTCCAGCGGATCGAGGATGCGCCGCATCGGCCGCTTGCGCAGCGAGGCGTCGCCGTCGAAGGTGGCGGTGATCGGGTGGCCGCCGACCACCCCCATCATCAGCCGCGAGCCGGTGCCGGCATTGCCGAAGTCGAGCGTCGCCGCCGGCTCGGCGAGGCCGCCGATGCCGACGCCGTGCACCGTCCAGGCGCCAGGCCCGGTATGCTGGATCGTCGCACCGAGCGCCTCGCAGGCGCGCGCCGTGGCGAGCACGTCCTCGCCCTCGAGCAGGCCCTCGATGCGCGTCCGGCCCGCGGCGAGCAGGCCGAAGATCATCGACCGGTGCGAGATCGACTTGTCGCCGGGCACGGCGGCGGTGCCGCGCAGCGGGCCTGCTTTTCGCGCCGCGAGGGGGCTCGGGGTGTGGGCGTGCGACACGGTTTCTCGTCCGTCGATGGTTCGGCGCGCTCCTAGCACGCGCATTCGGACCCGTCACGAACGCCGTGGCCGGCGAGTTCGGGCCTGCGTCGGCGGCGACGTGCCGATGCGCCCGGGATCGCGCGCGGATGGACGATCGCTGCGCCCGCTCCCGCTCCCCGGGCGAGCAAACCCCTTGACACGCGCGGCGGTGCGCGCCACCTCACGCGCCAATCATCGAACAGCAACGGTTTTTTTCGTGGCCAGACCCGAACTCGGCACCAAGCGCGTCTGCCCCGTAACGGGCAAGAAATTCTACGATCTCAACCAGGATCCGGTGGTCTCGCCCTATACCGGCCAGTCCTACCCGCGTTCCTATTTCGACAG
>JAEZCD010000353.1 GCA_023430145.1 Pseudomonadota bacterium | reverse complement strand
AGCGGCATCATCCCGATGTTCCGCCGCAGCCGCCGCCTGGGCGAGGGGGTGGGGAGGAGCCGCCCCCTCGCGAGCCCCGCCGCCCATCCCGGGCGATGCGGGGTATTCCTAGCGAGGGCCGTCCTTAATCGGCCCAACGCAGTAGTTTGCAACCCTCGAGCCTCGCCGAACCTGAACACCTTGCGGTGCGGCCGCCACGTGAAGCCCTTCCTGTCCCGGACGGGGTCGCAGCGCCCTCGGTGCGCTGGCGGCCTCCGTCAGCCGTTAAACGCTCGAGGCGATCTTGATCCGACGCAAAGCCTCGGTCTTGATGAGGCCGCCGCCCACACGACGTCGGGCATGAATCCGGGTGATGCCCGAAGTGGCCTGACTGTAGGGGTCGACGAGAACACTGATCTGCACCCGATCCACGATCCGGTACGCCTGGGCGAAGTCGCCGAAGGCGATCGGGTAGGTGTCGGTGCTGATATCGGGCATGTCGACCATGTCGACGACAGGCCGGCCAAGGATCGTCTCCGGCGTGCCAGCCACAAGGCCCGGCTGCCAAAGATAAGCGCCAGTCGAACCGTCCTTCAGTTTACGAATCGCGGCAATCGTGGTGCTGTTCATAACCCAAGTGGCATTGGCCCGATAGGCAGCGGGAAGGGCATAGAACGCATTGATCAGGCCATCAGCGGTAATTGCGGAGGCATTGCCGCCGGCAACCGCAGTAACGGTCGACTGCATGAAGCCCTGCGGCTTTGCAACGCCGTCGCCGGAGACGAATGCGGTCCCTTCCTTCTTGGCGAAGTCCTCGGCAAGAGCGAGCCGAACCTCCTGCTCGGCGGCGCCTGCGCTGTCCTCGAGCAGCTGATTACTGATGTCGACGTAGGTCGCGATTTCGTTGACCGGGATGTCGATCTGGCCGAATGCCGGCTCCGACGGAGAACGCGTGGCGATCTCACCAACCCAGGTTGCGTTGGTGATGCCGGTCCGGGTCGGGTATCGAACCGACGGCGCACCAGTCACCCGCACCGAGGCGATCATGCGAACGGGTGAGAACTGCGTCAGGTTGCGGACGAGCTCGGTAGAGAACTCCGCCGGGGCGAGATAGCCCCCGCTCGGATCGGTGCCCACAAGGAGCGTCTTCCGCTCGAGAGTGAGGCCGGCTTCGCCTTTCCGAAGATAAGCGCCGAAAGCCTTCATCTCGTCGGTCGGCTCGTCCTTGCGGTCGGTGATGACAGCCGGCCGCTTCACTGCGGCCTCGACCTTGTCGAGCCGAGCCGTCAGCTTCGACGGGTCGAAGTTCTTGACAACCTCGAGGGCCGCGGCCTGTTCCACCTTCCAGGCTTCAAAGCCCTCCGTGAGGGTATCAATAGCCTTCGTGACGTCGACTTCCTCGGCGCCTTCCTGCAAGTCTTTCGTGATCATTTCCATATGTCGGCCCTCCTAATTGGCCCGTAGGGCCGCAGAGGCCCGGTTTAGTGCTTCGAGTAGTCTGTCGGCCTGCTTGACCGATGAGATGCGGGCGCCCGGATGGGCGCCGACCGTCACGAGACTGATCTCGCGAAGATTGAGAGAGTGGATTACACGGCCGCCGCCGGACTTCGCCGTGAAGCGGCCCATTTGGAAGCCGATCGAGAGCGCGGTGATCGCCCGCTCCTTGACGAGCTCGTAAGCCTCGCGGGCTCGCGCGACGCCGTCGATCAACAGCCGACCCTTGACCCGAAGTCCCTTGCCGTCGACCTTGATCTCATCCCAAACCCCGACCGGATCGGCGAGGTTGTGATAGAGCAGCATGGGAAGGGGCGCCGCGGCCTTTGCGAAGGCGCTGGGCGGGATCTCGTCCCCAGTGGCGTCGGGGGTAGCCGTAAGCCATCCATAGCCCTCCACGGCTCCCGCAGCCCCGGCATTCAACTCTCTAGTGTCGAGGATGAGCCTATTCACGCTGCAGCCTCCGCCGGTCGGTTCTCGTTCGCCGGGGGCGGAGCGGACGGGGATGAGGTATTGGGATTGGCGTACTGGTCGCCGCCGTCATATGGCGGGAGGTTGAAAGCCATCGACCGAACCTCATTCGGGTTGAGCACCCGGGCCGTGATGAGCTTCGTCAGGCCCTCGACTTGCGCCGCGTAGTCGGCCTTCAAAAGATCCTCGGTCACGAATTCGAAGAAATAGACCTTGCGCTCTTCCTTCGTCAGGAGCGTCCGCGAAAGCGCGTTCTGCCAACGAACCATCCAAGGCTGTAGCGCTTGGAGGTACTGGCGATTCATCGATTCCGCGTTGCTCCAGGTCGCCCGCGACAGGTCGCCGATCAGTGTCGGCGGCATGCGGAACACACGGGCGATTTCCTCGGTCACCTGTCGGCGGAGCTCGAGGAATTGGGAATCGGTGCTGTTGAAGGACAGCGGGTTGAACTTGAAGCCGTCGGGAAGGATGAGCGCCGAGCCGACCGCGTCGCCCGTCGCTTGCGCGGCCAGCGCCTTGGAGATCTTCTCGACGCCTTCCGCATCGAGATTTTTCTCGGACTCGAGCACCCCGCTGGGGCGAGCGCCCTTCGAGAAGAACTCGACGCCGTGCTTGTTCAAGATGTGCGCGAAGGCGATCGCGTTCTTGCCAAGGGCGATCGGCGCTTTGCCGTGGGTGCCGTCAACGCTCAGGGCCGGGATATGGATGATATCTTGATAGCGATATATCGTCTCGCTTGTGCCGCTGCCGTAACGGTAAACCGGCTCGCCCCCGACAAGCTCGACGCGCATCGCGCGTGGGTCGAGCCGGACGAGCTCAAACGGCCGATCGTCGACGGTTATCTTCAGCCCATAGCCGTTGCCAGAAAGCAGGGCATCGACGGTCAGCTGCTCCCGGAAGGCGCCCGCAGACTGCCAATCGCTCGCGGCATCGTGGACTAGCGAATAGATCGGGTGCTCGATCGCGGCCTCCTTGCCGCCGCCCTCGAGCCGCCGGTAGAGCTTCAGCGGAAGGGTGCCCATCGGTTCCGAGATCGCGCCGACGCAAGCGGAGACGGCCGGAACCTGCATAGCAAGCTCTGGCGAAACATTGACGCCCCCGGCTGCCGGCATCGCGCCGAACAGCTCGTATAGCCACGAAGGCGGCGCCGCGAGTGATGCAGTTTCTGCTTGCTTCCGTACGAGAAGCCCGCTAAGGAATTTGAACAACGATCTAGTGTCCCCCTGCCGCGAGGCGTCGGGAGCGCCCCACGGGAAATATCCCTCGTCTTTGGGTGCATGAACGCCAAAAAGAACGGTCGCCGGAGTGGCGGCCGTTCGGCCTTCATTTCCAAAAACGCATAACAGTTTATAGAAATCTGCGGCGGAGTCAACCCGGATGGTGGCTTGGGCCGCAGGTAGTGCGAGGGTGTGTCTTTTGTGTTGTATGCTACCAATCCGCTAGCTTCACGTCTGATCGATCCTTTAGGTACGCCGCGCGCGCTTTCTCGCGATTAATGTCCTTCATCGCGATCTGCGCGTATTCGGAGTCGTACTCCTGTAGCTGTCCCTCAACGCCCCGCATGAAGGCTTCAGCCTCCCAATCTTCAACACTGTCGCGGAACGGTCGGAACCAAAGGTTCGCTTCGAACTCGGCGTATAGGTGCTCAATTACACCGAGGTAGCGCGCGTTGTGTGTGGGATAGTGCTTGTGGGCAATTTCGGCAATACGCTCCCCCATGAACATGCCCCGCCAGTGGGCGTAGCTCTCAGCGAATTGCTTGGGGTCGGAGAGCTCCTTCGCCTTATATTCGTCGAACGCGGCCGTACCCTTGTCGAAGTAATCCTCCAAGTAGGGGTTTAGGTGGAAGTCGTTGAAGTACTCATTGAGGACGCCACCCGCATACTCGCGCCGCTGCCATTCGTAACTGCTTCCCGCCCCGTCTTCGTCGCACCTCTCATCGACCCAGTCTGTTGAGGGGTCCCGGCCGCTGAAATGTAGAACGTAGTGGATGGCGTAAAGCCGCTTTTCATAGGTAGTGCGTGCATCATTTAGACGCCCCGTGAGTTGCTTCTTGACGTCGGCGCAGGCTTTTAGAACCTCGGCGATCGAGGGTGTGAACTTTGCCGATCGCTTGCGGAGCTCCTTGCATGCGATGGCAACTACGCGATCGGTGTATTTGTCATCGACGATGTCCATGACCAACGTCTCGAGGAACACCGCGGGGTTGGCTACCGACTTGGCGTGCGGGATCGAGTCGAGCATGTGCCCGACCAACACCTTGATCGTGTCGGGGTTGGACGATGGGGCTTTCGCATAGACGCCGTCGTACCAATCATCCATTACGATGTATTCCTGACGAAGCGTCGCCATGGTCCATTTCATTTTCTCGCGCTGTCGGAGGGCTTCGTCGCGGAGCTCGACCGCGCGAGCGCGGGTTTTGAATTCCAGGCTCCGCATGCGCTGCGAGTCCTCTGCGTCTTTCTCGAGCGACTTCAGCCGACTGATGTCCGTTAGCGCGGCCACCCGCGCGACAAGAGACTCGGTCGGCGTCGTCGGTGCGATCGCCCCACCGTCATAAACTCGCAATTGTGCTGCCATTTGTCTTCACCCGTGTTTGTTGAGAGCTAACCCCAGGAACCCCTTGCCCAACGGATTTTCCGGGGCGTCGGGGGCGTTGCGTGGTTGGTAGTCGTCCAGCCATCCTTCTTCCCGAAGCCAACGCTCCGGGCTTTTGATGTACATGTCGGGGATCGACGAGGAGGCGAGTTTCCAGACACCAACCATAATGCTGGGGTGCTTCGCTCCCGCGGCGATCTGCTTTTCGTATTCGGCCTTCGTCCCAGGGCGATTCGATCGCTTCGGGTATGCCTCCCAAAACTCGTCGAATCCCTCTCCCTCTTTTTCCGGGCAGGCGCCCCCCAAGGGCGCCTGACCGACCGGGGAAACAAAAACCGGACTTTTTCTTTCTTCCTCTTTCTCGGGAACCCTGGAGGGTTCCCTAGAGGGTTCGGGTGCAGTGTACTGCACCTCTGGGGTGCAGTGTACTGCACTGGGGGGTGCAGTGTACTGCACCTCTGGGGTGCAGTGTACTGCACTAGTCGGCTCATCGGGGGGTGCAGTAGACTGCACCATCTCGGGGTTGAGGCGGTCGAAGGCGAACACGAAACGGTTGCTGCGGCCGTTCGTGATCTCGGCCGTCACCCAGCCCGAGTCCGTAAGCTCCTGGGTGGCGTCGATCGTCGCCCGCCGCTTCCGCCCAAGCGCCGCGGCGATCGACTCATAGGATGGGAAGCACCGGCCGGTCTCGGCATTGTGGAACTTGATGAGCAGGACAGTCGCCACGTTCTTCGCCGCCGCCGACAGCTTCGGCTCGGCCAGGATGACCTCGAGCAGCCGGAACTTCCGCGCTTGTAGATTGGTGCGGTCGTGGGAGCTCATGACAGCCCCCCGCGAAATGCTTCCTCGACGACCTCGCGCATCCGCGCGGCTAGCGGCCCTTCACGCCGCAGCTCGGCCTCGAAAAAGCCAAGTGGATCGCCGGCACCCACGCGCGCGTATGCAGCGGCGAGTCTTTCGCCGAGCTTGCGAGCCCACGATTGGAGGCCGGGGGTTTGAAGGGGGGATTGACAGCCCGGGCGGTTTGGACTATGTTGGTTCTTGTCTCCCCCCGAGACACCCCCACCAATGATCCCTGACCCGCCCTTGTCCCCGAGGGCGGGTCTTTTTCTGTCTGGGGGTTTGGGAACTGGCTCTAAAAACCCTTTAGAATCAATGGCCTTGTTTTGCCCTAACGTTGGCACTAAGGCATTGATTTCATTGGGTTTGCTCGGTTCTGCGCGAAATGCGCAGGATCCATCCTTCTCCCGCTTCCAGAAAGTCGGGTCCTGCGGTCGAGCCAAAGGACGACGAGGAGCGGCGGTCGGGCCGTGGGAGGACGCGGTGTTTCCCCGCCCCTCGGCGCCGTCGCCTCCCCTCAGGCGATCGCCGCCTTCCTGCTCTCGGCCGCGAACGGGCTGAGGCGTAGCCATGTCTCCATGTCGGCGCCGAGCTTGCGGTCGCCGGTCAGGAGCACCCTGCCGGCCGCCACCTCGGCGCGCAGGGAGGTGAGGCCCATCCAGATCGCCGTCATGGTCCGGAGATCGGTGGAGACGTAGAGATCGACGTCGAAACCGGGATCGATCGAGCACAGGTCGACATCGGATCCCGGCGCGACGACGAGCCAGAAATTCCTCCGCTTGGCCGACTGCTCCGGGAAGATGAAGGCGATCACCGAGCGCCGCTGCGGCATGGGCGTCAGGTCGATGTTGCGCCGCATGTCCCACATCAGAAGATCCGGGTCGAGTCTGCCGAGCGAGGCGTTCGAATCGACCCAGCGCTGGCCCCAGAAGCCGAGCGCCTCGACCACCGGCTGCAGCTCGCGGCCGGCGCGCGTCAGATGGTACTCGAGCACGCCCGGCTCGGTCGGCGAGGCGATGCGGGCGACGACGCCGGCCTCCTCCAGCTCCTTCAGCCGCTTCGACAGGAGGGCCGGCGACATGCGCGGCACTCCCCGGCGGATCTCGTTGAAGCGCGTCGAGCCGGCGACCAGCTCGCGCAGCACGATCACCGTCCAGCGGTTGCAGACGATCTCGGCGGCCATCGCCACCGGGCAGAACTGTCCGTAGCTGTTCTGGGTCATGACGGGTCTCTCCGGGCCGGCGGCGCCAGTCCCTACGAAGCTGGGCCAGCCGCGAGCGCCAGTTCAGATTTTATATCGGGGCGGTTCAGTTCGTGAACTGGCGCCGCGGGCAAATCCGGCGACACTCGTAATCAACAGAACGGAGTATCGCCGATGGAAACGACATCACTCGAGGGACGCAGCCGAAGCCCCGAAGCTGCCGGCCTCTTCGCCCAAAAGCTCGGAGGCGCGGTGCACCTGCCGGGCGAGGCCGCCTATGACGAGGCGTGCCGCATCTGGAACGCGATGATCACCCGCCGGCCGGCGCTCGTCGTGCGGCCGCGGAACAATGCCGACGTCGCCGAGGCGATCGCCTTCGCGCGCACCAACCGGCTGCCGCTGTCGGTCCGCGGCGGCGGACACAACGTCGCCGGCGCGGCGCTCAGCGACGGCGGCGTCACCATCGACATGAGCATGCGGCGCGGCGTCGAGGTCGATCCGGTGGCGATGGTGGTGAAAGTCGAGCCGGGCTGCGTCTGGAAGGACGTCGACACGGCGACGCAGCCGCACGGGCTGATTGTGCCGAACGGCATCATCTCGGCCACCGGCGTCGCCGGCCTGACGCTCGGCGCCGGCTTCGGCTGGACCTCGCGAAAATTCGGCTTCACGGCCGACAACCTTCTGGCCGCCGAGGTGGTGACCGCGGACGGCCGGACGCTTCGCGCCAGCGCCACCGAGAACGCCGACCTCTACTGGGCGCTGCGCGGCGGCGGCGGCAATTTCGGCGTCGTCACCTCGTTCGAGTTCCGCGCCCGGCGGCACGGCCCGCAGGTGCTCGCCGGCATGGTCGTGCATCCGGGCGATCGCGCGGCCGATGTCATGCGCCTCTTCCGCGAGGTGACGCGGGATGCGCCGGACGAGCTGACGTGCCTCCTCGTCCTGCGAAGGGCGCCGCCGGCGCCCTGGATCCCGGCCGAGCTGCATGGCAAGCCGATCGCCGGCATCGCCGCGCACTGGACCGGCGACCCGGCCGACGGCGCGGAGGCGATGCGGCGGCTGAAGGAGTTCGGCCCGCCCGCCGCCGACACCATCGCGGTCAAGGAGTTTCTGGCCTTCCAGTCGTTCCTCGACGGCGGCCAGCCGTTCGGCCGCCGCTATTACTGGAAATCGCACGAAACGGGCGAGATCTCCGACGGCATGGCCGCGACGCTCGGTTCGTGCGCGCAAAAGATCGCCTCGCCGCATTCGGCGATCCTCGTCATGCACATGGGTGGCGCGCCCATGCGCGTGCCGGCCGAGGCGACCGCGGTCGGCATCCGCGGGGCGCGCTACGGCGTCGTCATACAGGGCGCCTGGGAGAAGCCGGAGGAGGATCCGGCGCATGTCGGCTGGGCGCGGGAGAGCTTTGCCGCGCTCGCACCGCACACCTCCGGCGCCGCCTACATGAACTTCCTCACCGAGGAGGAGGCGGCCGGCCGGCTGACGTCCGCCTTCGGCGGGCCGGTGTTCGAGCGGCTGCGGCGGATCAAGTCGATCTACGACCCGGAGAATCTGTTTCGCGGCAACCTCAACATCCCGCCGATGTAGGGTCTGTTTTCTTCCTTCTCCCAAGGGGAGAAGGTGGCCGCGAAGCGGCCGGATGAGGGGGTGCGGCGCTCGTTCTGATACTCCGTAGCCCCTCACCCGCCGCCTTCGGCGGCACCCTCTCTTTGTGGGAGAGGGGAAAGGAAGCGGTCGCCGCCCGAAACCTCGGCCGCCCGCGCCGGCTCTCGCAGCGCGCGCAAAAAGGCGACGAGCCGTTCCCCGCCGATCTCGGGCGGGCGATCGTTGACGATGATGATGTCCGGCGGCCCGGCCTCGAGGCCGATGCGGGCGAGGCGCCCCTCGACCGCCGATCCGGTCTCGCGGCCCCGCGCGGCGACCCGCTCGGCGAGGACGCTCGCCGGCGCCGTGACGAGGGCCACGCGCACCTGCGCGAAGCGCTCGCGCGCCTCGGCGATGCTGGAGCGGGAGATGTTGCAGACGACGACCGCGCCGGCCGCCGCCGCCTCGCCGACGGTGCCTTCGAGCGCATAGCCGAGCCCGTGCGCCCGCCAGGCGAGCGCGAATCTCTGCTCCCGCAGCCCGGCCTCGAACTCGGTCTCCGACAGCGTCCCGTGATCCTCGAACGCACTCCCTGGCCGCGTCACGAGCCGGCGCGGGAAGACGAAGCCGGGATCGCCCGCAAGTTCGCGCCGGGCGAGGCCGATCAGCGTGTCCTTGCCGGCGCCGCTCGGACCGACGACGCAGACGAAGCAGCCGCTCATGCGACGCGGCGCCCCTCGCGCCAGACGCTCCGGACCACCGGCCGGCGGTCGAACAGGTGGATGCGCACGAGATCCGCCCGCAGGCCCGCGGCGAGGGCGCCGCGATCGTCGAGCCCGGTGGCGCGCGCGGGGTTCAGCGTCACGGTGCGGACAGCATCGGCGAGGTCGATCCCTGGCACTCTGCCCGGCAGTGAGAAGGCGGCGAGGGCGAGGCTCGCCGGAACGTAATCCGACGACAGAACATCCAGAATGCCCTCGCGCGCGAGATCATGGGCCGCGACGTTGCCGCTGTGCGAGCCGCCGCGCACGACATTCGGTCCGCCGGCCATGACGCTGATGCCCGCGGCATGGGAGGCGCGCGCGGCCTCCAGCGTCGTCGGGAACTCGGCGAGCGAGACGCGGTCCTCGACCGCTTCGCGAACATGCTCCTCGCTGGAATCGTCATGGCTCGCGAGCGCGATGCCGTTCGCATGCGCGATCTCGACGAGGCGCCGCCGGTGGGCGGCCGCGAAGCGGGCGTGCAGATCGAGCCGCACCTCAACGAAGCGGTCGAGCTCGGCCTCCGTCAGCGGAGTCTTGCGCGAGTAGAAGGCGCGCCAGGTGGCGAGGCTGCGGAACTGCCGCTGCCCCGGCGTGTGGTCCATCAGCGAGATCAGATGCGCGCGGTAGCGCGAGACGTACTCCTCCGCCTGGTCGACGACGTCCGGCGAGGAGACCTCGCAGCGCAGATGGGTGCGGTGCTCGGCGCGCATGTGGCCGCCCGCGCAGGCCGCGGCGATGGCGTCGGCGAGCGTCCAGATCTCCGAGCCGAGCGAGCCGGAATCGGCGTCCGAGCCGACGCGCAGCGAGTCGAACACGGTGGTGATGCCGGAGGCGGCGATCTGCGCATCATAGGCGAGGGCGGCGCTGAAGGCGTCCCAGCGCACGCGCGGCCGCGGCGCGTAATGGCTCTCGAGATGGTCGGTGTGCAGCTCGACGAAGCCCGGCAGCAGGTGGTCGCCGCCGAAATCCTCAGCCCGCTCGGGCGCCTTGCCTTCGCCGAGCTCGGCGATGCGGCCGCCGGCGACGGCGAGCCAGCCGTGCTCGACGACGCGGTCCGGCAGCACCAGCGAGGCGTTCTCGATGACGAAATCTCTTGCGGTCATGCGGCTCTCGAAAAACGGGTGACGTCGATGACGCGGTCGGCGATGCGCTCGCGGACGTCGTCATCGTGGAAGATACCGACGATCGCGGTGGCGGCGGCCTTCTTCTCCTCGATCAGTGCGACGACGACGTTACGGTTCGCCGCGTCGAGCGAGGCGGTCGGCTCGTCGAGCAGCAGAATCGGCAGCTCGGCGATGAAGCCGCGGGCGATGTTGACGCGCTGCTGCTCGCCGCCCGAGAAGGTCGCCGGCGGCAGCGCCCAGAGCCGCTCGGGAATGTTGAGGCGGGCGAGCAGTGCCTTCGCCCGGGCGATCGCCGCCTCGTGCGCGACGCCGCGCTGCAGGGCCGGCTCGGCGACGATGTCGAGCGCCGGAACCCTCGGGACGGCGCGTAGGAACTGGCTGACATAGCCGATAGAATTCCTCCGCAGCCTCAGGATCTCACGCGGCGCGGCGGCGGCGACATCCACCGGCCCGTCATCCGTCCACACCCGGACCATGCCGGCGTCGGTGCGGTAGTTGCCGTAGATCATCTTCAGCAGCGACGACTTTCCCGCGCCCGACGGCCCGCCGAGCGCGACGCATTCGCCCGAAAAAACCTCGAAGGCGACGCCGGCGACCACCGGCAGCACGACGCCGCCCTGCAGATGCATGGTGAAGCTCTTGGCGGCAGCGTCGACGGAGATCGCGGGCGTCATGGCGCTCACTGCAGGATCGAGGCGACGAGGAGCTGCGAATAGGGCTCGCGCGGATCGTCGAGCACCTGGTCGGTGAGGCCGGTCTCGACCACCCGGCCCTCGCGCATGACGAGGATGCGGTGCGAGACGAGCCGGGCGACGCCGAGATCGTGCGTGACGAGGATCACCGACAGGCCGAGGTCGGCGACGAGCCGGCGGAGCAGGTCGAGGAGGCGCGCCTGTACCGAGACGTCGAGCCCGCCGGTCGGCTCGGCCATGAAGACGAGCCGCGGCCGGGTGACGAGGTTGCGGGCGATCTGCAGCCGCTGCCGCATGCCGCCCGAGAAGGCGCGCGGATTGTCGTCGATGCGGTCGGCGGCGATCTCGACGCGATCCAGCCAGGCGAGAGCCTGGCCGCGGATGTTGCCGTAGTGGCGGTCGCCGAGCGCCATCAGCCGCTCGCCGATATTGGCGCCGGCCGAGACCCCCATGCGCAGGCCGTCTTTCGGGTCCTGGTGGACGAAGCCCCAGTCGGTTCGCAGGAGGTGGCGGCGCTCGCCTTCCGAGAGGCCGAAGAGGGCCCGGGTACGCCCGTCGCGCATCCGGTAGTCGACGCGGCCGGCGGTGGGCTCGACCTCGCCGGCGAGGAGTTTCAGGAGCGTCGTCTTGCCGGAGCCGGACTCGCCGACGACGGCCAGCACCTCGCCCTCGTAGATCTCGAACGAGACGTCGCGGACGGCGGCACGCCGGTCGTAGAATTTCGTCAGGCCTTCGGCGACGAGGAGGGGCTGTTCCGTGCTGCCCTCGAGATCGTCGGGCAAGAGCGAGCCGCCGGGCTCCCCTCCCTCCCCATCAT
>JAEZCD010000231.1 GCA_023430145.1 Pseudomonadota bacterium | reverse complement strand
ACATCTCGGCGGGCGCCGGGCGGCAGGGCAGGCGGGCGCCCCGGCCGCGGATGGCGCCCGCCTTCGAGCGCCGCAAGCTGCGGCTGCGCAGCGCGCGGGGGGAATTCGTCGCCCGCTTCGCCGGGCTCGGCGCCATCGGCGAGGAGAAGCTCGCGCGGGCGCGGGCGCTGCACGACGCCGGCTTCGGGCCGGAGCCTCTCGCGCTTCGGCGCGGCTTCCTGCTCGAACGCTGGGTGATTGGAGAGCCGCTCGATCCCCTCCGCGACCGGCGCGCGCTGCTCGACCATCTCGGAAAGTATCTCGGCTTTCGCGCGCGCAACTTTCCCGCCGCCGTCGAGGATGGCGCCGGAGCCGATCTCCTCCGACGGATGGCGATCGTGAACACCACGGAGCTGTGCGGCCCGACGGTCGGCGCGCGGGTCGCCGAAAGGCTCGAACGGCTCGCATCGGGCGCGCCCGTGCATGTCGACGGCCGCCTCCACGGCTGGGAATGGCGCCGCACCGATTGCGGCCTCTGCAAGCTCGACGCGCTCGACCATTCCTGCGGACACGACCTCGTCGGTGCACAGGATATCGCCTGGGACGCGGCCGGTGCGGCGGTGGAATTCGCTCTCCGCGACGAGGAGACGGCAGAGCTCGCCCGCTTACTGGAGGTCGACGCCACGAGCGTGAATGCGCTGGCGATCTGCTACGCGGCGTTCCAAGGCGGCTTGTGGACAATGGCCTCGCAGCAGAGACCGCCGGCGGAGGCGGCCTGCCGCCGCGAGAAGGTGGCGGTCTACAGAGGCGAAATCGGCCGGCGGACGGTGTCCGCTGCGCGATAGCGGAGGCTGTCAGGGACCATCTCCCGCCGCGACGACGCCCCGGCGGTGGGAGGGAACAGGGGCCGGTCGCGGGCGTTGTCGGTGCGAATAGCCGGCGGCGGGCCGGGCCGGGAGGCACGGCGCCCGCCTGGGAGCCCGCGTCCCTCGCGAGACGGAGCGTCATCATGGTCTACACGCGAGCGGACTACGAGAGTACTCCCGCGGGCCGCTTCGTCTATGACGTGCTGCTCTCGTTTCCGGTCGCCTGCTTCACGCTGGCGCTCGCGACGGACATCGCCTACTGGCGAACCTCCTACCTCATGTGGCAGCACTTCTCGTCCTGGCTGCTGCTCGCCGGGCTCGTCTCCGGCGCGCTGGCCTGGATCGTCGGCATCGTCGTCGCCGTGGCAGGACGCGACGCGCGCGGACCGGTGTGGCTGAACGCCGTGCTCGGCCTCCTCGTCCTCGGTCTCGCCTTCGTCAACAGCCTCGTGCACTCCGGCGACGGCTGGACGGCGGTGGTCCCCTACGGGCTCCTGCTGTCGGCGGCGACCGTGCTCCTGATGCTGGTCGGTGGCTGGTTCGGCCGCCGCAGGGTTGTGCGCCATACCGGGGATCGTCGCCATGACTGACCGTCTCCCCACGCTCCGGGCCTGCGCGCTGGCCGCCGGCTGCATCGTCCTTTCGGCCTGCGATGACGCTTCCGACTTCGACGTGGCGAGCCAGATCGGGCCCGATCCCGTGCTGCCCGAGCCGAGCTACCACGAGCTCGTGCCCGACCTGAAGGTGGCGGAGGTGGTCGGCTGGGCCGACGGACAGACGCCGACCGCTCCGGAGGGCTTCACCGTCACTGCCTATGCGAGCGACCTCGCCCATCCGCGGACAGTCCACGGCTTGCCCAATGGCGACGTGCTCGTGGTGCAGTCGCGCGCGCCCTCGGGCAAGCCCGTGCCGCGTCCGAAGGACCTCATCCGCGGCTGGATCATGTCGATGGCCCAGGGTGGGGGCGGCGAGCAGAAGCCGAGCAACCTGATCACGCTCCTGCGCGACACGAACCGGGACGGGACGGTCGACGAGCGGCACGACCTGCTCACCGACCTCGCCTCGCCGTTCGGCCTCGCCTGGCGCGACGGCACGCTCTACGTGGCGGCGACCGATGCCGTGCTCGCCTACCCTTACGAGCTCGGCGCGACGGAGATCGACGCCGAGCCGCGCGTGGTCACCCCGCTTCCCGGCGGGCCGATCAACCACCACTGGACCAAGGACCTCGCGCTCGGCCCGGACGGCCGCTACCTCTACGCCTCGGTCGGCTCGAACTCCAACGCCGGCGAGCGCGGCCTCGAGGCAGAGAAGGGCCGCGCGGCCATCTGGCAGGTGGACGCAGCGACCGGCGCCAGCCGGGTCTTCGCCTCCGGCCTACGCAATCCGAACGGGCTCACCTTCCATCCGCAGACGGGCGTCCTCTGGACCGTCGTCAACGAGCGCGACGAGCTCGGGCCCGATCTCGTACCCGACTATCTCACCTCGGTGCAGGAGGGCGCCTTCTACGGCTGGCCGTGGAGCTACTACGGCGACCACGTCGACGAGCGCGTGCACCCGCCGCGGCCCGACATGGTCGAGAAGGCGATCGCTCCGGACTACGCCCTGTCGAGCCACGTCGCCGCCCTCGGGCTCGCCTTCTCGAACGGCGCCGCCTTCCCCGCGCCCTATGCCGACGGCGCCTTCATCGGCGAGCACGGCAGCTGGAACCGGAGCGCCTTCAACGGCTACAAGGTCGTGTTCGTGCCCTTCGAGGGCGGCCGGCCGAGCGGCAAGGCGCAGGACTTCGTCACAGGCTTCCTCGACGGCGACCGGGCGCGCGGACGCCCGGTGGGCGTGGCGTTCGACGGGACCGGCGCCCTACTGATCGCCGACGATGCCGGCAATACCGTATGGCGAGTCGCCGCGAACCAGCCGCCGGCGGCCGCAGGATCGCCGCGGGCGGGTGGGGCGCCCGCGTCGCCGCCCACTGCGGCGGTGCCGGGGCTGGCCGCCGAGCCGTAGCCCCGGCGTCGCGCAATGCCGCCGACCATAGTCACGCGACGCCTCCGTTGGCTCGCAGGGAACGGCGCGCTTCTGGCGGCGGTTATCGAAGGCTGCGATTCGGCGCTGGCGCACGGACAGGCGCCCGTCGCACCGGACGCGCTTTTGGAGTCGATGACTTGGCAGTGGAGCGTCCTCGCGCCGCTCCTCGCGCTCCATTTCCTCTACGGCCGCGGCGTGTTCGCCACTTGGCGCCGCACAGGCACGCGGGCTGGCCTCGGCATGCGGCACGCGCTCGCCTTCGCAGCCGGGGAGGCGGTGCTGGTGGTCGCGCTCGCGTCGCCGCTCGAGGGCGTCGCTGGAACGCTGTTCTCGGCCCACATGCTGCAGCACGTGCTGCTGATCGCCGTCGCGCCCCCGCTGCTCCTCGCCGGACGGCCAGAGGTGGCGATCCTCTGGGGGCTCGGCAATTCTGGCAGGCGCTTGGCGAAGGCACCGGTGGTGCGCGCGGCCTTCCGCTTCTGGCACGCCGGTGCGCGGCCGCTGCCGGCCGCTGCGCTGCATGGAGCCGTCGTCGGCGCCTGGCATATTCCGGCGGCCTTCGATGCGGCGCTCGACAGCCCGATACTGCACGATCTCGAGCATCTCGGTTTCTTCGGCTCGGCGCTGCTGTTCTGGCGAGCGCTGCAGACCGCAAGCAGGGAAGCCCGGACGGCGGCGGTCGGCGCCCTCGCGGCGCTGCTGACCATGATCTATGGCGGCCTTCTCGGTGCCCTCATCAGCTTTGCGCCGCGGCCACTCTACGACCGCTATGTCTGGACCGGGCTCTGGGGGCTCAGCCCGCTCGAGGACCAGCAGATCGCCGGGTTGATCATGTGGGTGCCGACCGGATCGATATATCTCGCCGCCGGACTGCTTCTCGCCGCGCGCGTGCTGCAGCCGCCTCCCGCCGCGACGGTGCTTCGCGGCTCCTCGCGCTGACCGCGGCCGCGATGTTCGACCTCACCGGCTTGCCTCTCGCTGCGAATATCGGCCTCTTCGTCGCCTGCAGCATCGTCGTCTGGGCAGCCGGTACACGGATCGCGGTCCATGTCGGCGAGATCGGCGACCAGACACCGGCATGGGCCAGGCCTTCGCCGGGCTGCTGCTGCTCGGCGGCGCCACCTCGCTGCCGGAGCTCGCCAATGCGGCGACGGCCTCGCTCGGCGGCAATGCGTCGCTCGCCGTCAACAGCCTGCTCGGCAGCGTCTCGATGAACGTCGTCCTGCTGGCGCTCGCCGACCCGGTGCTCGGGCGGGACGCGCTGACCTCGGTCGTCGGGCGCCCGACGACGCGGGTGCAGGGTACGCTCGACGTCATCCTCCTGGCGTTGGTCCTGATGGGCATCGCGGCCGGCGAGCAGGCCCTGTTCGGCGTCGGCCTGTGGTCGCTGTCGGTGCTGCCGGCCTTCGCGGGCATGCTCTGGTTGTCGTCCCGTTACGAGGACAGCGAGGCATGGGTGGCAAGCCCGACGGAGGCCGTGGCCGAGCCGGCGTCGACCGCCACGGAGCAGCACGGCGCGAAGGCAGGCGGCTTGCGGGGCCTCATCGCCAAGACGGCCGTGGCGGCGGCCGTGATTCTCGTCGCCGGCTTCTTGCTGTCGAAGAGCGGCGAAGCGATCGCCGAGCAGACCGGTCTGCGGCCCGGCGTCGTCGGCTTCCTGCTGCTCGGGCGAGCCACCTCGCTGCCGGAGATCAGCAGCATGGTGGCGGCGGTGCGGCAGGGACGTTACGAGCTCGCGATCGGCGATGTCTTCGGCACCAACATGTTCGATCTCGCGCTGATCCCCGTCGCCGATGTCTTCTTCCGCGGCGGGGCCATCCTGTCGGAGGCTGGGCGGTTCGAGATGGTCGCGGCGCTGCTCGGCATCGTTCTCACCTGCGTGTACATCATCGGCCTCCTCGAGCGCGAGAACCGCACCTTGCTTCGGATGGGCTACGACTCGGTGGCTGCGCTCGCGATCTACGCGGTCGGCCTCGTGATCCTCTTCACGCTCGGCGAGGGTTGACCGGCCTCAGGCGCAGGGCGCGATCGTCACCGCCGGCAGCGCCTCCCAGAGGACCGCGACGAGGGCGAGCCCGATCCCGCCGAGCGTGACCGCGCGCAGAAACCCCGCCGTATCGCCGGCGCCATCCCGCCAGCCGATGCGCAGCAGCGCGAGCAGCAGCGCAACGGCGAGCAGCGTGCCCGTGCCGATCCCGAACGGCACGAGGCCGATGCCGAGCACCTCGAACCGCGCCCATGCGGGCCGCGCGCAGACGAGGCCGGTGAACATGTAGACGAGCAGGAAATGCGCCGCCCAGACGATCAGCCCGGACAGGAGCAGCAGGAACTGCGGCAGGAAGCGCGCCTCGCTCATCCGCCGGCCCCGACAAGCTGGGGAAAGAGGTGCACGATGGCGAGGCCGACGAGCCCCTGGGCGACGGTGTAGCGCCACATCAGCGCGGTGTTGTCGAAGGTCACCCTGCGGACGCCGTCGAGCCTGCCGGCGAGCGAGCGAGCCAGCGTGTAGAGGCCCATGATGGCGACGGTCGCGACGAAGAAGGCCTGCAGCGCGAAGACTGTCGTCACCACGGCGGCGTAGCCGCTGGCGGTCGGGTCGATCGCCGCCTCGACGAGGAGGCCGACGGCGTCGGCCGCGATCGCCGCGACGAGACAGAGGAGAGCGCCGAGGAGGAGAAGCCGCATGCCCCAGCCGGCGCCGCCGCGCGGCACGCGCGAAAGGCGCAGCCCGGCGAGAAGCCCGAGGAGCGCGCTCGCGGCATAGAGGACGGCGGCCGCGGCGGGATAGGCGAGATCGGGCATCCGCGTCCCGGGCGGCGGAAACAAGTCCGGGCGCACGGTCCAGAGGAAGAAGTAGGCGAACAACAGGCACGCGAAGGTCGTCCCCGCGACGAGGATCAGCACGATCATCGCCCACCAGGAATGCGAGTCCGGCCCGCTGACATAGGTCGGCAGGCGGAGGCCGCCGCCGATGTCGGCCTCCGGCGGATCTGCCGGGCCAGGATCGGTGCCCCACAGCCAGACGATCACCATGACGAGGGCGAGCACGCCGCAGATCGCCGACGGCACGACGAGCTTGACCGTCAGCAGGAGGAAAAAGGCGGCGGTGAAGACTGCCGCGAGCACCGGCGACCAGCCAGGCCCCGGCATCTGCACGACGTATTGCGGGCGCGCGCCGATCGGGCTCGTGACGATCGTCTCGCGGCCGCCGGTCGGCGCGTTCGGCAGATAGTAGCGCCCGACCTCCACGTCCTCGGGGAGGCCCGGCTGGTCCCAGAGCGGCTCGCGGCTGTGGACGATCGGTATCGATCGCGTCTGGTAGTTGCCGGTCGGCAGCCATTCCAGCGTGCCGGCGTCCCAGATGTTGCCGACATTGTTCTCCACCGAGAAGCGGAAGTTGCGGACGAGGTCGAACAAGAACAGCAGCACGCCGAGCGCGATCATGTAGGCGCCGGCGGTCGAGACGAGGTTGAGCGTGTCCCAGCCGAGCCCGGCCGGATAGGTGTAGACCCGGCGCGGCATCCCGATCAGGCCGGTGATGTGCATCGGGAAGAAGGTGACGTTCACGCCGACGAAGATCAGGCCGAAGATCCACCGGCCGAGCCGCTCCGAGAGCGCGCGGCTGCTCAGTGTCGGGATCCAGTAGTAGAGCGCTGCGAACAGCGGGAACACCATGCCGCCGATCAGAACGTAGTGGAGGTGGGCGACGATGAAATAGGTGTCGTGCACCTGCCAGTCGAACGGCACCATCGCCACCATGACGCCCGTGAGGCCGCCGAGCGTGAAGATGAACAGGAAGCCGAGGATGAAGAGCGCTGGCGCGGTCAGCTTCAGCTTGCCGTTGGCGATGGTGGCGATCCAGGCGAAGATCTGGATGCCGCTCGGGATCGACACGGCCATACTGGCGGCGGAGAAGAAGCCGAGCGAGACGCGCGGGATCCCGGTCGCGAACATGTGGTGGACCCACAGGCCGAAGCTGAGGAAGCCGGTGCCGAGGATGGCGAGGACGACGAGCCGGTAGCCGACGAGCGGGGTGTGCGCCATGGTCGGCACGATCATCGACACCATGCCGGCGGCCGGCAGGAAGATGATGTAGACCTCCGGGTGGCCGAAGAACCAGAACAGATGCTGCCAGAGCAGCGGATCGCCGCCCTTCTCGGCGATGAAGAACGGCCAGTGGAACGCCCGCTCGAGCTCGAGCAGCAGCGTGCCGAGGATGACGGCCGGAAAGGCGAAGACGATCATGCCGGCGAAGACCAGCATCGCCCAGGAATAGACCGGCAGCTTGTCGAGGCTCTGGCCGGGCGCGCGCGTGCGCAGCACGCCGACGATGATCTCGATCGCGCCGGCGATAGCGGAGATCTCGATGAAGCCGATGCCGAGCAGCCAGAAGTCGGCATTGTCGCCGGGCGAATAGGTGTAGCTCGTCAGCGGCGGATACATGAACCAGCCCCCCTTCGGCGCGAGCCCGAAGAAGAGGCTGCAGAAGAACACGAGCCCGCCGATCAGATAGGCCCAGTAGGCATAGGCGGACAGCCGCGGGAACGGCAGGTCGCGCGCCGCCTGCAGGTTCGGCAGCAGCAGCACCCCCATGGCTTCGACGACCGGCACGGCGAACAGGAACATCATCACCGTGCCGTGCATGGTGAAGATCTGGTTGTAGAGGTCCTGGCCGACGAGATCGTTGCCGGGCACCGCGAGCTGGGTGCGCATGATCATCGCGAGGATGCCGGCCAGCACGAAGAACAGGAGAGCGGTAGCGACGTAGAAGGTGCCGATGTAGCTGTTGTTGACGACGGTGAAGATGCGCCAGCCGCGGGGTGGCATCCAGATCCGCTCGAGGTCGACGAGCTCGTGTGGCGGTCGCGGCACCGTGTTCGGATAGGCGCCGGTCGGGAGCGCGTCCGTGGTGTTCATTTCAGGCTCTCGAGATAGGCGGCGATGGCACGCAGTTCCGGTCCCGTGAAGATGCCGAACGAAGGCATCCTGGCCCCGGGCTTCAGGTGCTGGGCGCTCGCGATCCAGCCGGCGAGCGTGCCGACATTGTTCGGCAACGTGCCGGCGGCGATCGAGCGGCGGCCGCCGACATGGGTGAGATCGGGCCCGAGGCGGCCGGCGGCGGCGGTGCCGCGGATCGTGTGGCAGGCGCCGCAGCCGCTGCGCAGGAATAGGCGCCGCCCCTCTTCGAGCACCGGCGAGGCGGGCTCCGGCGCCGGCCCGCGCTGCCCCGCGAGCCAGCGGTCGAACGCATCCGGTTCCTCGACGACGGCGTAGAACGCCATCTGCGCGTGCTGGGCGCCGCAATACTCGGCGCACTGGCCGCGGTAGACGCCCGGCCGCTCGGCCGTGAAGGCGAGCCGGTTGACGCGCCCGGGGATCATGTCGAGCTTTCCGGCGAGGCTCGGCACCCAGAAGCTGTGGATGACGTCGTTGCTCTTCAGCGCGACCTCGATCGGTCGGCCCGCCGGCAGGCGCAGCTCGTTGGCGGTCGCGAGCACGACGTCGCCGGCGTCGTCGAGATAGCGGACGCGCCACCAGAACTGCTCGCCGACGACCTCGATGCGGACCGGCTCGCCCGCGCCCCCGCGCGCCGTCGTGCCCGTGAGCAGCAGGCCCCAGGTGAGCAGCGCGCTCAGCGTGACGATCGGGAACACCACGCCGCCGCCGATGATGAGCCGCCGCGCGACCCCCTCTCCGCGCAACGTCGCCGGCCGCAGGATGGCGATGGCGATCGCCAGCAGCACCACCGCGAAGATGACCGCGCCGCCTATGAAGAGGACCCAGGAGAGGAGCGCGATGTCGGCCGCGTCCGGCCCGGCCGGGTTGAGGACCGACTGAGCACCCTCGCAGCCGGCGAGCGAGAGGGCGCCGAGGCCGATAACGGTGCGCACTGGCCGCATCGCCTCACCGCAGCCCGTAGAGATAGGCGGCGACGTGGCGCGCCTCGGTCTCGTCGAGCGGCAGGGTCGGCATCGCCGTTTCGGGAGCAAGCGCCGGCGCGTCGCGAACCCAGCGGATCAGGAGGGCCGGCTGGTTCGGCATGACGCCGCCGATGAGGCTGCGGCTGCCGAAATGCTCGAGCGGCGGCCCGACATTGCCGCGCGCGCCGGCGACGCCCGGGATCGTGTGGCAGGCGCCGCAGCCGACGGCCGCGATCAGCGACCGGCCGCGCTCCGGGTCCCCGTCGACGGCCCGATCCCCGCCGGAGACCGGCTCCCGGCAGGCAGACAGCGCCAGCGCTCCCATGAGCGCCGCCGACGCCACGGCGGCCCTCACCGGCACCTCGGGGATATCGGCCGTCGGAGCGGCATCGGCCGCCTGCCAAGGCGCAGCCCGTGTCCCGCGTTCATTCACCCACCTCATGAAGACCGCCGAAATGCGGACCGGCAGGTGAGAAAAGCCCGAGGCGGCGCTTTCGTTCACACCGGCGACGGCCCGCGACGGAACATGGTCCGCTGGCGTACTCTCAGCCGGAACACGGGCCCGGGGACGCCACTCCGGCCGCGGCGCCGGCGGAGCTCGTGCGGGGCCGCTGCAATTTACCGCGCGCGGCTGGCACCAGACGCCGCTTCATCGGTTTGTGAGGGATGGATAGGGACGTCGGCGACAGCGGCTTGACCGCGCGTTGGGTGCTGATCGCAGGGGGGATAGCCCTCGCAGCGGTGGCGCTCGCCGCGGTGCTGATCGCCTGGTCCGGCATCTACAGCGTCGCCGCGAGCAAGGATCACTTCGCGATCACCGCCCGCTTCCTCGAATTCGCCTTGCGCAACTCGGTGCGGACGCATGCCGGCGACGAGCCGCAGCCGGACCTTTCGAACGGGCGCCTGATCACCATCGGCGCCGGCCATTACCAGGGCGGCTGTGCCGCCTGCCACGGCGCCCCGGGGGAGCCGCGCAACCCGATCCCGCTGCAGATGCTGCCGGCTCCGCCCTATCTCGGGGAGAAGCTCGACTGGACCGACGACGAACTGTTCTGGATCGTCCGGCACGGGATCAAGTATGCGGGTATGCCGGCCTGGGTGGCGCCCGAGCGGAAGGACGAGGTGTGGGCCGTCGTCGCCTTCCTCCGCGCCTTCCCGCAGCTCTCGCCCGAGGAATACCGGCGGCTGTCTCTCGGCGAGGCTGCCGCAGTGGATGCGGTGGCGAGCGCCCCGGCCTTCGACTTCGGCACGCCGGCCGCCGGGCCGGTCGCCGCCTGCGTCCGCTGCCACGGACTCGACGGCGATGGCCGTGCCAACGGAGCCTTCCCGCGGCTGTCGCTCCAGAGCCCGGCCTATATCGAGGCCGCCCTGCGCGCCTATGCCGGCGGCAAGCGCGCGAGCGGCATCATGCAGCCGATCGCCGCCGTGCTCGACGATGCGGCGCGCGCACGGCTCGCCGCGCACTACGGGAGAGATCGCCGGCCGAGCGTGCCGCCGCCTGCCGGCGCCGGTGCCGGCATCGGCCGCCGGATCGCGCTGGAAGGGGTTCCGGAGGAAGGTGTCGTCGCCTGCGAGAGCTGCCACGGGGCCGATCGCGCCGCGGACGTGCCCGCGCTCGCCGGCCAGTACGAGGCCTTCATCATCGATCAGCTGCGGCTCTTCCGGAGCGGCGCTCGCGGCGGCGAGAAGGCCGTGGTGATGAAGTCCGTCGCCGACCGGATGAGCGAGGCACAGATCGCCGCCGTCGCCGCCTGGTACGCCTCGCTTGCCGTGACCGAGCAGCCCCGCGCGCAGGCGCCAGCGGCGCAATAGCGGCGTACACGATCGCACATCAAAACCTCTTGTGCAGCGCCGAGGGTTGTCGGCTCGGCTTCGGGCGCAAGACTCCCCCACAGCGAGCCGAGTTACAGAGAGCGCGAAGGACGAGCCATGCTGGACCAGATACGTTGCGAGCTGAGCCCGGTCCCAGGCGGCTGGCGCGTCACCTACGAGGACGGACCCGAGATCGCCGAGGAGGATTTCCAGATGCGGGCGGAGGCGCAGCTCGCCGCCACCGAGTGGTGCTTCACCCGTCGCCTCGAGGGGCAGCCCGTCTCGCTGTCCTTCGGCATCGGCGATCAGCCGCGATCGACCCGGCCACTCTAGCGACGGCCGCTGCCGGCGAGCGCCGGCGCGCTCTCCCATACTACCGCCGCGACGCGAGGCGCGCGCCTGGAACCGGGACGCGTCGGCCGCGCGCCGGACGTTACCCAAGGCAGCAGCGCCCCCCCCGACTGCCAAGCACCGCCGGAGGGACCGAACATGTATCTTTCGAACCGGAGTGGCCTCAACGGTGCGACGACCGCACCCGACCGATCCCACCAGCCCCGGCGCACCCCGTTCCGGAACCGCGTGCTCGCCCTCCTGCCCGCTTCGTCGCTCGCGCACCTCGCGCCGCATCTCGAGCCCGTGTCGATTCGGGCCCGCCAGACCTTGGCGGAGGCTGGGCTGCCGGTGCGGGCGGCCCATTTCATCGAACGCGGTGCCGCCTGCCTCCTGTCGCGAAAGGTCGGCGCCCAGGCGCCGATGGAGCTCGGCATCATCGGCAGGTCGGGGTTCGTCGGCCTGCCGATCGTCCTCGGCGACGGGCGCCAGCCCTACCAGTGCGTGGTGCAGATTCCCGGCCGGGCCTTGCGGATCGAGGCGGGGGCGTTGCGCGACGCCTACGAGCGGGACCCGGCGCTCCGGCGGGCGATGAACTGCCATGCCCTCGCCCGGCTCGTCGAGCAGGCGCAGCTCGGGGTGTGCAACAGCCGGCACACGGTCGAGCAGCGGATCTGCCGTTGGCTGCTGCTCGCCGGCGACCATGTCGACGGCGCTTCCGTGCCCGCCACGCACGACCTCATCGCCCGCATGCTCGGCGCCCGGCGCGCCGGGGTGACGGTGGCGCTCGGCGGGCTCGAGCGCGCCGGCGTGCTCCGGAAGGGCCGCGGCAGGATCGAGATCCTCGACGAGGAGGCGCTCTCGGCCGTCGCCTGCGATTGCCACCGGCTGATCCGCGCCGAGGGCGAGCGGCTGTTCACCTCGCTCGCCGCCACGCGCGGGGGCACGGCGGACTGCGTCCGGTTGCCCCTCTGAATGCAGAGCCTCCGCAGGGCGGGTGAGCCGGCCGCCACGCTTCCATCGGGCTCCGCTTCCCAGAGCCGGGCGTCAGCGTGCCTCGCGTGGAACGCCTGGCAAGGCCGACCCCGATCCCGCCTTGTCCCGCGAGACGACACTGAACGACCCATCGGTCTCGAGCACGACCGCCTCGATCTCGGCCAGATCGCCGAAGCCGGCGCCGCGCACCGCCGCCAGCACCTCCTCGCGCGTCACCCGCTCGTCGCGGAGAGCGGATTCGTCGACCGTGCCGCCGGCGACGAGGCGCCGCGGGCTCGCCTTGAACAGGCTCTCGAGCGCTGGATAGCGCACGGCGAGCAGCGCGATGACGTATTGCAGCATGACGAGCGTCAGCAGGCCGAGCACGCCCTCGAGCAGCGCGACGTCCTCGGTGAGCAGGATGGTCGCGAGCGTCGAGCCGAGCGCCACGGTGACGACGAGATCGAACGCGTTCATCTTCGCCAGCGTCCGCTTGCCGCTGATCCGCAGGATCGCGACGAGCGCGAGATAGGCGCTCGTGCCGAGCACGACGACGCGCACGAGCCCGGTCCAATCGTCCACCAGCATCTTCATCGTCCCGCTGTCTTGCGCGCGGCCTCGATGCCGCTCCTCGGGCGAGCCGAGACATCGGGCGGGCGCCCTCGCCGGCAACCGGCATGCCGCCGCACGGTACGCTCGCGTACCGGCCGATGCCGCCGTTCGCGATCCGCGGCTCTTCGAGCACGCAGATGGCGGGTTTACCCGCATCGTACCGCAGTGACGAAGCCGGGGCGAGCAGGCACCGTCCCGTAATGCGTCGGCGGCATCGAGAGTTCGGCTCTCCCTCGGTCATCCACCGTACCGAGATGTTTCGGCTTCGCCCCGCCGCCGCCGAACCATCGCGGACGGGCTTGGTTCACCTCCTATCGAAGGGACGACAGTCCCGCCCACAGAGGTGACCCACGATGAAGAAGACATGTCTCGCGCTCGCCGTGATCGGCGCGGGGTCCATGCTCGCCCCGAGCACGGCCTCCTCGATGCCGCTCAGACCGGCGGAGATCTCCGTGGCGCCGATGGTCGAGAGCATCCAGCACCGGCGCGGATTCTACCGGCATGGCGGCCGCTATTATTACAACGGCCATCGCGGCTACCGATACCACCGGCCGGGCTACAGGCGCTACAGCGGCTGGTGGTTTCCCGGAGCCGCCTTTGCGGCCGGAGCCGTAATAGGTGGCGCGCTCGGCCAGGTGGTGCCGCAAGTGAGTGCAGGCCCGAGCAGCGCGCATGTGCAGTGGTGCTCGCAGCGTTACCGATCCTACGATCCGTCGACGGACACGTTCCAACCCTACGAGGGACCGCGCCGTCCCTGCCAGTCGCCGTACTGATCAACCCGGCAAGAACGCCGCGAGGGCCGTCCTCGCGGCGATTCTCTTCTTGCCGCGCCGGTCGCCCGCTCCCGCCTCGGGAGGAGGGCCTCTTCGGCGGAGCAATCCACAAGAAAGGAATACGCGATGGCAGGCTTGCTGAAGCTGATCGGCGGCACGGTCGGAGTGATCTTCCTGATCGGGCTCGCCGTCGTGATCGGCCTACTCGCGCTGATCTTCTGAGGTACACCGGCGACTGGACGCAAACATGGCGAGCGCCAAGAGTAAGGGCGGCGGGGTGAGGACCGGAACCGCTGGGCCCCGGCCCGTCGGCACGACCGACCCGGCCATTTTGGACGAGCACGACTTCGCCGACGAGCTGATGGGCAAGAACCGCCTACAGGGCGACGACCAGCACAGTGTGCGCAACCAGCGGCGCACCCGGGCCGGCGCGCTCGAGGATCCGAGAACGAAGCCGAAGAATCCTCGGCAGGCCGAGGACGGCGACTGACCCCGTGGCTGTCCCTCGACGGTGTTCCAGGGGACGCCGCGTTTTCGGCATCCCCGGCAGCGTCGGGAGGTCTACGCCCCCCCTGCCCGGCCGCCGGCAGGGTGGGCGGTTCTGCCCGGCCGCGCCCCCCCCGCCCCCCACCCCCC
>JAEZCD010000174.1 GCA_023430145.1 Pseudomonadota bacterium | reverse complement strand
CGGCGCCGCCGCCGGCTGCAAGAGACGCGGGGGGGCCCTCCGCTTTCGGGGTGGACGACGAGCGGAGGAGCTTGCGCAGGAGGACGGCGAGCGGCGGGGATTTCGGGGAGGGCGCCGAGCGTGGCGGCGGGCGAGCGCCCAGCATTCGGGGTAGGGTGGCCAGCGGCGAGAAACTCACGCAGACCGAGGAGCGCTCACGCCGCAAGCGCCCGCATCTGCGCAAAAAGATCCGCCTTGCCCTCGAAGCCGATGCCCGGCAGGTCCGGGAGCGTCACGTGGCCGTCGATGACGAAAACCCCGTCCGGGAAGCCGCCATAGGGCTGGAACAGGTCCGGATAGCTCTCGTTGCCGCCGAGGCCGAGGCCGGCGGCGATGGCGAGCGACATCTGGTGGCCGCCATGCGGGATGCAGCGCCGCGCCGACCAGCCCTCTTCCTTCAGCACCGCGAGGGTGCGCAGGTACTCGCACAGCCCGTAGGACAGCGCGCAGTCGAACTGCAAAAAGTCCCGGTCCGGCCGCATGCCGCCGTAGCGCAAAAGGTTGCGCGCATCCTGATGGCTGAAGAGGTTCTCTCCCGTCGCCATCGGTCCGGGATAATGCTCGGCGAGCGCCGCCTGCAGCGCATAGTCGAGCGGGTCGCCCGCCTCCTCGTACCAGAACAGGTCGTAGTTTCTGAGCATCTTCGCGTAGGCGATCGCCGTCGGCAGGTCGAAGCGGCCATTGGCGTCGACGGCGAGTTTTCCGCGATCGCCAATCTCTTCCAGCACCGCCTCGATGCGAACCCGGTCCTCCTCGATCGGCGCGCCGCCGATCTTCATCTTCACGACCGTGTAGCCGCGGTCCAAGTAAGACCGCATCTCGGCGCGAAGGGCGGCGAGGTCCTTGCCCGGATAGTAGTAGCCGCCGGCGGCATAGACGAACACGCGGGGATCGGCGGTGCCGCCGTAGCGCTCGGCGAGCAGCCGGAACAGCGGCTTCTCCGTGATCTTGGCGACCGCGTCCCAGACCGCCATGTCGATCGTGCCGACGGCGACCGAGCGTTCGCCGTGGCCGCCCGGCTTCTCGTTGGTCATCATCGCCGCCCAGACGCGGTCGGGATCGAGGTTTTGGCCGGTGTCGTCGAGGAGCGATTTCGGGTCGGCCTCGAGGATGCGGGGTGCGAAACGCTCGCGGATCAGCCCGCCCTGGCCGTAGCGGCCGTTCGAGTTGAAGCCGTAGCCGACCACCCGCCGCCCGTCGCGGACGACATCGGTGACGACGGCGACCAGGCTCGTCGTCATCTTCGAGAAATCGATGAAGGCGTTGCGGATCGGCGAGGCGATCGGCTTGGTCACCTCGCGCAGTTCGACGATTCTCATTTCCGCTCCGTTGGTCATGCGATCGGGGCCGCGCGCAGCCGCCCGCCGAACCTGTCTTTAGGTGGCGGCGGACTGCAGCGAGGCCTTTCGCTTCGGGGGACCCGTGCGCGTCAGCCGCTCGCGCCCGGCGGGCGATACTTGATCGAGGAGGCCTTCCTCAAGGCTTCGAGCGTCTCCTCGACGGTCAACAGGACGGTCGTCTCTGAGGAGCTCAGCGCCCCGCCCGCGCCGATCGCGAGCGCCGTCGCCGCCATCGCGACGTTGTCCGGAGCCTCCCACAAAATGCATCCGTCCCGATCCCCGAAGGCATACCAGAAGCCGTGCAACTTTCCGCCGACCGCTTCGATATACTCCTTGGCGGCGGCGCGGCGGTCCTCGGGATTCTGGATGAGCTTCGCCCAGGCTGCTGGCGTGTAATTGAAACGGCTCAGATAGAGGGGCATGATCGTCCTCCTTATCCTGTCCTGCGCCGCGGCTCACGACGGGGGCGGGACGCGGCCCTCCCCCTCGCTCTCCGCTCGCCGACCGTACAGGAGCGGAGGGCCGGGCGCGACGGAGCCGCGATCCGCCGGCCGTGGGATTGACAACCTAGGGAAGGTGTCGGAAAGAGGCGAAAAGGTCTGTCCAATTGACCAGGCGGCGACGAAGCCGCCGGCTCCGGGAGGGGCGCCGAGGCTTGCCGCTCGCGATCATCGAACCACGTCGGCTGTACCGGCAGGTGGCGAGCCAGCTGCGCGCACTCATCGAATCCGGTGAGTTCCCGGCCGGCGCCCGGCTGCCGACCGAGCGCGAGCTCGCCGAGCAGCTGCACGTCTCCCGCCCGACCGTCCGCGAGGCGCTGATCGCGCTCGAGGTCGAGGGGCGGGTGCGCATCCGCGTCGGCTCCGGCATCTACGTGCAGGAGCGCGCGCCGCCGGCACGCGCTGCCCCGCCGGCGCTCGACGGCCCGTTCGACATCCTGTCCGCCCGCGAGCTCGTCGAGGGCGCCGTCGCCGCCGCCGCCGCGCCGCGCATCTGCGCCGAACAGATCGAGGCGCTCGGCACCATCCTGACGCGCATGGAGGCCGCGGCCGACCGCAAGCGCCAGATCGGCCTCGATCGCGCATTCCACGTCACGCTCGCCGCCTCGCTCGACAATGCCGTGCTGGCGCGCGTCGTCGGCGAGCTGTTCGACCTGCGCATCACGCCCTATTTCGACCGCCTCGCCGGCTACTTCGAGACCAACGAGACCTGGCGCGCCGCGGTCGGCGAGCATCGCGCCGTGCTCGCGGCGCTCGTCATCGGCGATGCCGAGGGCGCACGGCGCGCCATGCAGGACCATCTGCGCCGGTCCGGCGAGCGCTTCTCGCAAAGCTTCGGCGACGGTTCGCCGAGGGAGCTTCGCCGCCCCGGCGGCGGAAAGGGCCGAAAGCGGCCCGACAGTCGACGATCAAGGGAGGAAGACGCATGAAACGCATCCTGCTCGGCCTGACCGCCGCCGCCGCTCTCGCCGCCTTCTCGGGCGGCGCCATGGCGCAGACGAAGCTGAAATGGGCGCATGTCTACGAGGTGTCGGAGCCGTTCCACACCGAGTCGGTGTGGGCCGCAGAGGAGTTCAAGAAGCGCACCAACGGCCGCTACGAGATCGAGGTGTTTCCGGCCTCGCAGCTCGGCAAGGAGACCGACATCAACCAGGGCCTGACGCTCGGCTCGGTCGACATGATCATCTCCGGCTCAAGTTTTGCCGCGCGCTCCTATCCGCCGATCGGCATCACCTACTATCCCTTCATCTTCCGCGATCCGGACCACCTGCTCGCCTATACGAAGAGCGACGTGTTCAAGGATCTCACCAAGGGCTACGAGGACAAGACCGGCCACAAGATCCTCGCCGTCACCTATTACGGCACCCGGCACACGACCTCGAACAAGCCGATCGCCAAGTGCGCCGACATGAAGGGCCTGAAGATGCGGGTGCCGGACGTGCCGGCCTACCTCGCCATGCCGCGCTCCTGCGGCGCCAACACCGCGCCGATCGCGTTCGCGGAAGTCTACCTCGCGCTGCAGAACGGCACCGTCGAGGCGCAGGAGAACCCGCTGCCGACCATCGAGGCGAAGAAGTTCTACGAGGTGCAGAAGCACATCATCCTCACCGGTCACATCGTCGACCACCTGAACACCATCGCCGCCAAGCACTTCTGGAACAAGCTGTCCGACGAGGACAAGAAGATCCTGGTCGAGGTGACGCAGGAAGCGGCCGCCCGCGCGACCAAGAAGATCCAGGAGAACGAGCAGAAGCTGGTCCAGACCTTCAAGGACAAGGGCATCTCGGTCACCGAGATCGACAAGCAGGAGTTCAAGGACGCGGTGAAGAAGGGCGTCACCTTCGAGCAGTTCGGCTACAACCCCGCCGACTACGACCGTATCCAGGCGGTGAAGTCGCCGGGCGCCTGAGCGCCTGCTGGTGAAGTCCGCCGGTCCCCGTGTCGTCGTGCATGGGGCCGGCGTCATCTCTGCGCATCACTACGAGTTGGGCGCGCCCTCCTTCTCCCAGAGGGAGAAGGTGGCCGCGAAGCGGCCGGATGAGGGGGTACGGCGCTCGTTCTGAAGCTCCGTCCCCCTCACCCGCCCGCTCCGCGGGCACCCTCTCCCCATGGGAGAGGGAAGAGGATTGCTTCGCTTCGCTTGCAATGACGACCCTCCTCCCGCACGACCGAAAGGCTCACGCCGCGTGACCACCACCCCCGAAATCCACACCCAGGTCACGAGCGAGGAGATCGCGCACACCTTCGACGACGTGCCGCACGTCGTCGACTTCTCGCGCTATGCGGTCGAGGACTGGATCACCTTCGTCGTCTTCTGGCTGATGGTCGGCTGCGTCATCGCCCAGTTCTTCACGCGTTACGTGCTGAACGACAGCCTCGCCTGGACCGAGGAGATCGCCATCTACTGCCTCGTCGTCGTCGTCTTCCTCGGCTCGGCGATGTGCGTGCGGCAGTCGCGGCACATCCAGGTCGACTTCCTCTATCGCTACGTCCCGCATCCGCTCGGACGGGCGCTGTCGACGCTGGTCGACCTCGTCCGCATCGGCTTCCTCGGCTATGCGACCTGGCTGATCTACAAATACGCCTCGATCATCTCCGACGAGATGATGGTGACCGTGCAGCTGCCGAAGGCGATCGTCTTCTATGCGGTCATCGCCGCCTTCGCGATGATGACGATACGGGCGGTCCAGGTGGCGATCGAGAATTTCCGGCGCGGCTATTCGGTGCTCGAGCGCCCCGAAGCCTTCTACGACGCGGAGGCGTGAGCCATGCTGCTGCTGCTCGGCTCCTTCCTCGGCCTCATGGTGCTCGGCTTGCCGGTGGCGCTGTCGATGGCCGTCGCCAGCCTCGCCTATCTGCTCATCTACGGCGTCGCGCCGGACGTCATCCTCGCCCAGCGCATGATTGCCGGCGTCGAGAGCTTTCCCCTCTTGGCGGTGCCGTTCTTCATCCTCGCCGGCAACCTCATGAACATCGCCGGCGTCACCGGGCGCATCTACAGCTTTGCGCTCGCCCTCGTCGGCTGGATGCGCGGCGGCCTCGCGCAGGTGAACATCGTCGGCTCGGTGATCTTCTCGGGCATGTCCGGCACGGCGATCGCCGACGCCGCCGGCATCGGCACGATCGAGATCAAGGCGATGAAGGACCACGGCTATCCGACCGAGGTCGCGGTTGGGGTGACGGCCGCCTCGGCGACGCTCGGGCCGATCATCCCGCCGTCGCTGCCCTTCGTCATCTACGGCATGATGGCCAACACCTCGATCGGTGCGCTGTTCCTCGGCGGCCTCGTGCCGGGCTTCCTGATGACGGCCTTCATGATGCTCACCGTCGCCTATTTCGCCCGGCGCTACGGCTGGGGCTCGGACACGCCCTTCTCCCTGCGCGCGGTCGGCGAGGCGGGCCTCGAGATCGCCATCGTGCTCGGCTTCCCGGTCGTCGCCTACCTGCTCGTGTGGGCCGGCCTGTCCGAGAACGTCGCCATCTTCGCGACGCTCGCCGCCCTGCTCGTGCTCGACTACGTGTTCAAGTTCTCCGCCGTCATGGCGATGATGACGCCGGTGATCCTGATCGGCGGCATGACGCTCGGCTGGTTCACGCCGACCGAGGCGGCCGCGGCGGCGGTGATCTGGTCCTTGTTCCTCGGCCTCGTGCGCTACCGCTCGATGACGCTGAAGACGCTCGCCAAGGCGACCTTCGACACCATCGAGACGACCGCCTCGGTGCTGTTCATCGTCACCGCGGCCTCGATCTTCGCCTGGCTGCTGACGGTCTCGCAGACCGCCGCCATCCTGTCCGACTTCGTGCTGTCGGTGACCGACAACAAGTGGGTCTTCCTGATCCTCGTCAACGTCCTGCTCTTGTTCATCGGATGCTTCCTCGACACGATCGCCGCCATCACCATCGTCGTGCCGATCCTGTTGCCGATCGCGCTGAAGCTCGGCATCGACCCGATCCACTTCGGGCTCATCATGACGCTGAACCTGATGATCGGCCTCTTGCATCCGCCGCTCGGCATGGTGCTCTTCGTGCTGTCGCGAATCTCCAAGCTGTCGGTGGAGCAGACGACGATGGCCATCCTGCCCTGGCTGGTGCCGTTGTTCATCGCGCTCGCCGCCATCACCTTCATCCCGGAGCTGACGCTCTGGCTGCCGCGCACGATGGGACTGGTTCGATGAGCACTGCACTCGCCGCGACCCTCTACGGGGTCGAAGATCTCCGCCTGCTGGAGCGCGATCTGCCTCCCCTCGCGCCCGGCATGGTGCGCGTCGCCTTCGGCGCCGGCGGCATCTGCGGCTCCGACATGCACTATTTCCGCCATGCCCGGACCGGCGACTTCGTCGTCACCGAGCCGCTGGTGCTCGGCCACGAGATCGCCGGCACCATCGCCGAGCTCGGCGCCGGCGTTTCCGGCCACAGCATCGGCGAGCGGGTGGCGATCAACCCCTCGCGCTGGTGCGGCCACTGCGCGCGCTGCCGCGAGGGGCGGAAGAACCTCTGCGAGAACATCTACTTCATGGGCTCGGCCTCGAAGACGCCGCACATGCAGGGCGGTTTCGCGAGCTTCTTCGACGCCATCCCCGAGCAGTGCGTGCCGATCCCCGATCACGTGCCGTTCGAGGCCGCGGCGCTGGCCGAACCGCTCGCCGTCTGCCTGCACGCCGTCGCCCGCGCCGGCGACGTCTCCGGCAAGAAGGCGCTGATCCTCGGCGCCGGGCCGATCGGCCTCCTGACGATGCTCGCCGCCAAGCTCGCCGGCGTCTCCGAGATCGCGGTCGCCGACATCGCCCCGGCACCGCTCGATTTCGCCCGCCGGCTCGGGGCCGACCACATCGTCGACGTCGCCGGCGGCGACGAGAAGCTGCGGCAGCTCGCGGCGGCGATCGGCTTCGACGTCGCCTTCGAGGTGACGGGCGTGCCGGCCGGCGTCGCCTCGGCCATCGGCAGCGTCCGCCGCGGCGGCACGGTGGTGCAGATAGGCAACCTGCCGGGCGGGAACATCCAGGCGCCGGTCAACGCGATCATGGCCAAGGAGCTCGACTTCCGCGGCTCGTTCCGCTTCGGCGACGAGTTCCTGCGCGCCGTGCAGCTGATCGGCGAGGGCCGGGTCGACCCGCTCGCCATCGTCACCGCGCGACGGCCGCTCTCCGGCGCCGCCGAGGCGCTCGGCCTCGCACTCGACCGCCGGCAGAGCATGAAGGTGGTGCTGACGCCGGGGTGAGGGGCGCTCCCCTCCGTCGGGTGGGTCTTCTCGGCTCATGAATCGGGCACGAACACGCCGCCGAACGCCGGGCCGTGCCCGCATACTCCGCATCGTTCCACGCTCTGCGACGTCCCACCCTCCGCGTCATCCTGCGGCTCGACCGCAGGATCCATTCTTTGCGGCGGGAAGAAGAAGTTGGATCCTGCGGTCGAGCGG
>JAEZCD010000170.1 GCA_023430145.1 Pseudomonadota bacterium | reverse complement strand
GCCGAGCACCAGCGCTGCCGCCATCGCCGCCCCGAGCAGCCCGACGAGGCCGAGCCAGGCGACGCCCGGCCCGGCCGCCACGGCGAGCGGCGACCGCGGCTCGGTCGAGCTCGCGTCGACCATCACCGGCGCTGGAACTGGGCGTAGTCGGCCGCGCCGGCGTTCTCGGTGAGACGGAACACGCCGTCGAGATCGTCCTCCGTCGCCTCGTAGCCGTAGATCGCCTTGAAGGCGGCCCGCGTCTCGGCGCGCAGGTCGTAGGGCGTCATCTCGGGATGCAGGATGTTGGCGAGCCACATCCAGGCCAGCGGCGATTCGTGGCTCGGCGGCTCCCAGCGATAGCCGCCGCGGGCGAACTTGTAGACGCGCTTGTTGCGGGCCGCCTTGGTGAGCGAGAGCACGGGATGGCTGTAGATCGTCTCGACCGTCAGCCCGTCCTCGAAGTCGTTGAGGGTGATGATGTCCGGATCCCAGGCGGCGATCTGCTCGACATTGGTCGGCGACGTATAGCCCAGGGCGCCGGTCGCGGCGTTCACGCCGCCGGCGGCGGCGATCGCGGCGGTGAGCTGATCGTTCTGTCCGAGCACGCCGAAGCTGCTCACCCCGTTGGAGATGTGGATGACGCGGGGGCGCTTCTCGCTCGGCAGCGAGGCGAACTTCGACTTCAGGTCGGCCAGAACCTTGTCGCGCCAGCGCGCATTCTCCGCCGCGCGCTCCGGCTTGCCGAGCGCGGTGGCGACGAGCCCCATATAGGTTCTGAGCGCGGACTCCTGGCCGTAGACGATGAGCATCGTCGTCAGGCCGGCGTTCTCCAGCGGCTTGACGATGTCGTCGCCGCGGTGGCCCCACTGCAGCACGAGGTCCGGCCGGACGGCGGCGAGGCCCTCGACATTGGGCATGAAATTCTGGCCGACGATGTCGGTCGGGATCTTGGCGAGGCCGGGAAACATCTTGACGAAGATGCCGTCGACCATCGCCGTCTTGGCGCCCGGGTTCATGCCGACGAGGTGGTCCGTCGTCCCGTCGAAGGCGATCACGGTCGACGCCATCGGGAAGGGGATCGAGGCGATGCGCTCGGCCGGGCCGGCGAGGTTCACGGCGCGGCCCTTCATGTCGGTGAGGTTGATCGGCTCGGCCTGACCGACCGCGCCGGCGGCGAGCAAGACCGCCGCAGTCGCAAGGAGCCGCCTGCCCGAGCGGCATCCGGCTGCGGTCCGGGAAATCCCGACGACGCGATGCATGAGGAGTCCTTTCTGCGAACGCTCTCCGGCTCGGGCGCGGCATCGCCACGCCCTCGAGAGTGCGCCGATCAGATAGGACAGCGACAGCTTGGGCGTCAATAACGCGTTGAAATATCTCGCATATTGGAATTAGAGTAAGCCCAGAAAGGAGCGGCGGTCATGGTCGTCCGGCTCCGGGAGCGCGGCTATCCGAAGGGGGCGAGGCGGGCTGTCCGAATACCCGCCCCCCTGGTCTCGCCCTATTGAGAATCGTGTCCGACACATTCCTCGAGGATCGTGCGGCCGAGGCGGGCGGTGAACTGCTGCAGCTCGCA
The DNA here is from genome assembly GCA_023430145.1 of Pseudomonadota bacterium. Lineage (GTDB taxonomy): Bacteria > Pseudomonadota > Alphaproteobacteria > Rhizobiales > Methylopilaceae > JAEZCD01. The sequence continues at coordinate 2,914 of JAEZCD010000170.1, read as the reverse complement.
TGCCCCGTGGTGATCGTCGCAGCCGGCCACCGGCATCCGTGTGGCACCGGGCGGCGACTTCATCGTCATCTTCTGGTTCCTCCGCATCTGAACGACCTGCTGGGCGACGTAAAGCGAACGGACCAAGGGACCGCCCTTGGTCTGCCACACCTCGAAAATGATCGCCCCCGCCGGAGGCGCCTGGTTCTTATTGTAGCTCGGCACCACCCATGTAGAGCCGAGCATGCCGCCGATGTTCAGCAAATCCGTGTCATGCCCGACCAGAGCGAGAAATTTCGGCGTCTTGCCGCTGTTGCTCGCGATATGGTCGACGCTCTGCAGGATGACAGAAGCGAGGCGCGATGAAGTACGTCTGGCGATGTAGAGCGGCATGTCCCAGGCGGCGAAGTCCAGCGCGTGGATTTTATTCACGGTCTTCAAATTGCCGACGAGCTCCTTTCCGCGTCCGAGTCGACCGAAGGCGACCTCGTCGATCGGGAAGCCGGCCTCGTACTGCATGAGAAAGTTCTCGGACAGCTCGTCGGCGCAGCCGATAGGGCCCTCGTCGGTCACAGTGGCGGAATAATCCGACAGCGTGCTGCCCGCAGTCACCGCCACGCCGGAGCACGAGCTTGTCTTGAATGGGCCGAGCGCTTCACTCATCAGCGCGAGCGGCTTCTTCAATTCGCCCTCGGCGACCGCCTGCCAGGAGCCGCCGACGAATTTTCTGGCGGCCTTGTCCTCTCTGTCCTGATCGAGCTGACAGGAGCTGCCGAATGTTCCCTTTGCCGCCGAGATCGGCAGATCGCAGCCGGGGAACATGCCCTGCGCCAGCGCCATCGCCGTCATCTCGACCCGCTGCACACCTGCAGGATCTTGTCGCTTGCCTGTTCCGTCATAAGAGAAAGTCGCGGCGCTGGGCTTTGGGCAATATCCGGACGTGTTCGGGAAGAGACCGGCCTTGGAGTAGTAGAGGCGATAAAACTCTCCGAGCGTGCGCGCCCGCGCGTAGCCTTGGGGCAGCAGGTATCCTGTCTTCACGCCGTAGTTCGGCCACTGGGAGACGGTGAGGGCGTCGAGATCGGCGACGGGCTCGACCGGGGAACGCAACCCGTGCCGGCTGAGAAGGACAACTCCCTGCAATGTCCAGTCCTTCGGCACCGACAGAGCTTTGATCGAGGAGCGACTGCTCTCCGCCAGCGACGGAGTGATTGCCGCAGCGCCGACGATGACGCCGAACGCCAAGAGGATGGCCGAAGAAGTCCGAACGGCGTGCATTTGTTTATTTCTCCGCAGGATCAGGTCGATGGGGGAAGTCCATTGCGACGCATGAGCGTCCGCCTACGCGCGCTTCGATGCTTGCCATGACACTCTTGCGCATAGCGAACGCGCAAGACTGGAATTCTCTCGGCCTTCCGGGTTCTCGGCGATACCGAAGGCGGTGCGCGGCATCGCGAGCGGACCGAGGCGATGCGCCGCGGCCGCGCACCGCGACCGGCGACATCCACGGCACGGCCGCAGGATCTAGCTGGATTTGTCTTCCAGAGTGTGAACGAGACCTGTCGGGCGACATCGCGCGCGGCAGGCAGAGCATCCGTTTGCCCGGCCGAGAGTATCTCGCTTCTCAGGCCGGGTCGTAAGGGCCTCTTACGATCCACAGACGCACGAGGTTCGTTTTCCGCTGGGGAATCGGGGCGCCGGCGGCACGCCCATAACGGCGGCCGTCGTCGGCCACCCTTGCAAGCCTCGAGGTTTTCCCGCCGAGCGGATGCCCCTTCGTCCGAACTGTTCGGAGGCCGCGGCCTCGGGACTCAGGCGGCGGCGATGTTGCGGACGATCGCCTCCGTCATCTCCCGCGTGCCGGCGGTGCCGTTGATGTCGCCGGTGCGGGTGGCGCGGTCGCCGATCGCCGCGCGGATGGCGACGTCCATCGTCGCCGCCGCCGCGACGGCCTCCGGCACGTTGCGGGCGCGACCCAAAAATTCGATCAGCATGCGGGTCGATTCGATCATCGCGTAAGGATTGGCGATGTTCTTGCCGGCGATGTCGGGCGCCGAGCCGTGCGTCGCCTGCGCCATGCCGAAATCGCCGGCGCCGATGCAGAGGCCCGGCGCCATGCCGAGCCCGCCGACGAGGCCGGCCGCCTCGTCCGTCAAAATATCGCCGAACATGTTGGTGGTGACGACGGTGTCGAAGTCCTGCGGGCGGCGGACGAGGCGCATCGCGAAGGTGTCGACGATCACCTCGTCGACGGCGACATCCGGAAAGTCCTTCGCGGCCTTCAGGCATTCCTCGCGGAACATGCCGCAGCCGAGCTTGAAGACGGTGTCCTTGTGCACGACCGTCAGCCGCTTCTTCCGGTGCCGGGCGATCTCGAGCGCCGCCCGCGCCACTTTCCGGCTGCCGGTGCGCGAGATGACGCGCACCGAAATCGTCATCTCGTCGGTCGGCCGGAACTCGCCCGAGCCGGCGACGACGTTGCGGTCGGGCTGGAAGCCCTCGTTGTTCTCGCGGACGATGACGAGGTCGATGTCGTCATAGAGGCAGCCGATGTCCGGGAATGATTTTGTCGGCCGGACGTTGGCGAACAGGTCGAAATGCTTGCGCAGGATCGGGTGCGGGTTGATGCCGCCCGGCTTCTCCTTGGGATACTTCTGGTGGCCGATCGGGCCGAGGATGAAGCCGTCGAAGGTGGCGAGCGTCTCCAGCGTGCCCTCGGGCATCGTCGAGCCGAGCTCGTTGTAGGCGCGCATGCCGATCGGCATCGGCCGCCAGTCGATCTCGAGGCCGTGCTTCTCGGCCGCCGCCTGGCCCACGCGCACGGCGGCCGGCACGACCTCGTGGCCGATGTCGTCGCCTTCGAGAACGCCGAGGGTGAGGTGGGGCATGGGTCTCTCTTTTCTTCCCTCTCCCAGGGGGAGAGGGTGCCCGCGAA
>JAEZCD010000042.1 GCA_023430145.1 Pseudomonadota bacterium | reverse complement strand
CGACCGCGCGAATGCCGAGCGGACCTGTCAGCGTGTCGGGACGGGCTTCTCGCCCCTGTAGTCGTAGAACCCGCGCTTCGTCTTGCGGCCGAGCCAGCCCGCCTCGACATATTTCACGAGGAGCGGGCAGGGGCGGTACTTGGAATCCGCGAGGCCCTCGTAGAGCACCTGCATCACGGAAAGGCATGTGTCGAGGCCGATGAAGTCCGCGAGCTGGAGCGGCCCCATCGGGTGGTTGGCGCCGAGCCGCATCGCGGTGTCGATCGCCTCGACCGTGCCGACGCCCTCGTAGAGGCAGTAGATCGCCTCGTTGATCATCGGCAAGAGGATGCGGTTGACGATGAAGGCCGGATAGTCCTCGGCCACCGTCGCCGTCTTGCCGAGCCGGTCGACGAAGCCCTTTGCCGCCTCGAAGGTCGCGTCGTCGGTGGCGAGGCCGCGAACCAGCTCGACGAGCTGCATCACCGGCACCGGGTTCATGAAATGGATGCCGAGGAATTGCTCGGGCCGGTCGGTCGCGGTGGCGAGGCGGGTGATCGGGATCGACGAGGTATTGGTGCCGACGATCGCGCCCGGCTTGAGATGCGGGCTGACGTCGGCGAGGATTTTTCGCTTCACCGCCTCGTTCTCGGTCGCCGCCTCGATGACGAGGTCGCAGTCCTTCAGCCCGGCGAGGCCGGCCGCGGGCCGGATTCTTCCGAGGGCTGCGTCGCGGTCGGCGGCCGATACGGCGCCCTTGGTCACCTGCCGGGCCATGTTGGCGCCGATCTGCTCGATCGCCGCCGTCTCGCGCTTGGGATCGAGATCGTAGAGCACGACGTCGAAGCCGCGCAGCGCGCAGACATGCGCGATGCCGCCCCCCATCTGTCCTGCGCCGACTATGCCGATCGTCGAAATCTCGGTCATGGGTCTTTCCCGCGGCGCGCGTCTCTTCAGCGGCCTTGTTTTTCGAGCTCCGCCATCAGCTCCGGTACCGCCTGGAACAGGTCGGCGACGAGGCCGTAATCGGCGACCTGGAAGATCGGCGCCTCCTCGTCCTTGTTGATGGCGACGATGACTTTGGAATCCTTCATGCCGGCGAGGTGCTGGATGGCACCGGAAATGCCGAGCGCAAGGTACAGCTCGGGCGCCACGATCTTGCCGGTCTGGCCTACCTGATAGGCGTTCGGCGCGTAGCCGGCATCGACCGCCGCCCGCGAGGCGCCGATGGCGGCGCCGAGCTTGTCGGCGAGCGGCTCGACCACGGCGGCGAATTTTTCGGCCGAGCCGAGCGCCCGGCCGCCGGAGACGATCACCCGCGCCGCGCTGAGCTCCGGCCGGGCCGAGCGCGACCCCTCCTCGGATACGAATCGCGAGGCGCCGTCATCGTCGCCGGCCGGCACGGCCTCGATCGGCGCCGGGGCGTCGCCGGCCGGTGCGAGCGGAAAGGTCGAGGTACGTACCGTCAGGACGCGCACCGGGTCGGTGGTCTCCACCGTCTGCAGCGCGTTGCCGGCATAGGCGAGCCGCTCGAAGCGGTTCGGCGCCAGCACGTTCGTGATCTCGGAGACCTGCATCACGTCGAGCAGCGCGGCGACGCGGGGCGCGACGTTCTTGCCCGAGCTCGAGGCCGGGGCGACGATCGCGTCATAGGCGGGCGCGAGGCGCACGATCAGCGCCGCCAGCGGCTCCGCGAGGCCATGCGCCTGTGCCGGGTCTTCGGCGAGGAGCACTTTTTCGACGCCGCCGAGCTTTGCCGCCGCCTCGGCGGCGGGCCGGCAATTCTCGCCGGCGACGAGGATGTGCACGGTGGCGCCGAGGGCCGTGGCCGCCGACAGGGCGCGGGCGGTGACGTCGTCGAGCACGGCGCCCGAATGTTCCGCGAGGAGGAGCGTCGTCATCCCAGAACTCCCGCCTCGTTCTTCAGCTTGTCGACCAGCTCGGCTACCGAGCCGACCTTCTTGCCCGCCTGCCGGCGCGGCGGCTCGACCGTGGACAGGGTCTTCAGCCGCGGCGCCACGTCGACGCCGAGCGCCTCCGGCGTCGTCTCCTCGACCGGCTTCTTCTTCGCCTTCATGATGTTCGGCAGCGAGGCGTAGCGCGGCTCGTTGAGGCGCAGGTCCGTCGTCACCACCGCCGGCAGCTTCAGGGACAGCGTCTGCAGCCCGCCGTCGACCTCGCGCGTCACCTCGGCCGTGCCCTCGCCGAGCACCAGTTTCGAGGCGAAGGTCGCCTGCGGCCAGCCGAGGAGGGCGGCCAGCATCTGGCCGGTCTGGTTGGAATCGTCGTCGATCGCCTGCTTGCCCATCACGACGAGACCGGGCGCCTCCTTCTCCACCAGCGCTTTCAGGAGCTTGGCGACGCCGAGCGGCTCGACCTGGACGTCGGTCTTCACGTGCAGGCCGCGGTCGGCGCCCATGGCGAGCGCGGTGCGGATCGTCTCCACCGCCTGGGCCGGGCCGATCGAGACGGCGACGACCTCGGTCGCCTTGCCGGCCTCCTTCAGCCGCAGCGCCTCCTCGACGGCGATCTCGTCGAACGGGTTCATGGCCATCTTCAGGCCCGAAAAATCGACGCCGCTGCCGTCCGGCTTCAGGCGAATCTTTACGTTGGCGTCCACAACCCGCTTGACGGGCACGAGAATCTTCATCGGCTCGACGATGTCTCAGGCGCTAGATGGGTGAGAATGGGTGCGCTCGGCGCATGAACGAGTCCCCTGGTGAGGCTCGCCTTCTCGGACGAGCGGGACCGTAGTCAGCGTCCGATTCCGAGTCAATTGTCGGTCAGGCCGGCGATGGCGGCGCGCCGCGATCGAAATAGGTGACGCCGCGACGCTTGAAGGCGCCGATCAGGACCACGCCGGCCAGGAAGCCGCCGATATGCGCCCACCAGGCGACCGCCTCGTCCGGCAGCATGATGGCGTTGAAGAGCTGGAACAGGAGCCAGGCGGCAATCATCCAGGCGGCCGTGATGCGCAAGGGGATGCGCATCATCACCAGCACCCAGACGCGGACGCGCGGATGCAGCATGACATAGGCGCCGATCACGCCGGCGATGGCGCCCGAGGCGCCGACCATGGGCGATTCCGCCTCCGGCTGGGCGAAGCCGTGCGCCAGCGCGGCGACGATGCCGCAGGCGAGGTAGAAAATCAGAAAGCCGATGTGACCGATGTCGTCCTCGACATTGTCGCCGAACACCCAGAGGAACATCATGTTGCCGAGGAGGTGCATCCAGCCGGCATGCACGAACATCGAGCTGACGATCGTCAGCGAGCTCGGCAGGTAGTCGAAATCGGCCGGCAGCACCGCCGAGCCGAAGAAGACGGCCGGGATGAAGCCGAGCGAGACCGCCGTCTCGTCCTCGCCGCCGAACAGCCAGCCGGCCTTCATGGCGAGGAAGACGATCACGTTGAGGGCGATGATGCCGTGGCAGACGTAAGGATGGCTGACGTGGCGGACCGGATGGGCGTCGTAGAGCGGCAGGAACACGGTCTTCCCTCGTCGTCTCGAGCTCGCCGGGCGATCGCATTTGCTCGCAGTCCCCATCCTCCCCCTGCAAGGGGGAGGTCGAGACGGCGAAGCCGTCCGGGCGGGGGTCATGCGGCGGCTCCGAAGAGGACCCCCTCTCGGCTCGCTTCGCGAGTCCGGTCTCCCCCTTGTAGGGGGAGAAATCAGCGGTTGGCGCCCTTCACCCATAGCACATCGCCACGCTCGCGGTTGGCATGGCGGGCGGCGACGAACAACAGATCCGAGAGGCGGTTGACGTAGCGCAGCGCCGGATCGCCCACCGCTTCGCGCGCGGCGAGCTCGACCATCAGCCGCTCGGCCCGGCGGGCGATAGTGCGTGCGAGATGCAGCGCGGCGGCGGCCGGCGTGCCGCCCGGCAGCACGAAGGAGCGCAGCGGAGCGAGATCGGCGTTCAGCGCGTCGATCTCCGCCTCGAGCCGCTCGACCTGCGCCGGCACGATGCGCAGCGCGCCGCCCGCCGGCTCGCCGGGCGTGCACAGATCGGCGCCGAGATCGAAGAGATCGTTCTGGATGCGGGCCAGAATGGCGTCGAGCGCGGCGTCCGCGGCCGTATGCAGCCGGACGAGGCCGATGGCGGCATTGGCCTCGTCGACGGTGCCGTAGGCTGCGACGCGAGCATCGTCCTTGCGGCGGCGCTCGCCGGTGCCGAGGCCGGTGGAGCCGTCGTCGCCGGTGCGGGTGTAGATGCGGTTGAGGACGACCACGCGTGCTCCTGCGCGCGGCCGGATCGCCGCCGCGTCAGGATGCGGGGCGGCGGCCGGCCGTCAAGCGGTCACCTGCCGGCGAGCCAGATGGTCGCCATGATGACGACGATGGCGACCGCCTGCAGCATGACGCGCATCCGCATCAGTTTTTGCGAGCGGTTCGGATCGCCGCCGCGCAACATGTTGACGAGGCCGAGCACCAGCACGACGGCGACGGCGCCGATGGCGATCGGGACGACGACGGTCGACATGGCTGTTCCTTCGCGTCAGTGGTGGGGCCACAGCCGCCGTCCGGAAGCGCGGACCCACAGGGACGAGATAGGGCACCCGCCGCCGGGCCGCGAGTGGCGGCAGGCGGCGAAATTGCCGCAAGCAACGGCAGCCGCCTCGCATCCTCTCTTATAAATCGAGACCGCTGCGCTCCAGATCAGCCATGCGGACGATCATCCCACGGCGGGGATCGAACGGCAGGTCCACAAAGCCCCAGCGCGCATAGAATGCGCGGGCGGCGTCATCGACCGGGTGCGTGAAGATGCCGATGCTTCCGACGTCTCGGGACGCTCGGAGCGCGGTGCGCATGGCGAAGAGGAGCAGCGATCGCGCGTATCCCTTCCCCTGATGATCCCTGTGCACCGCGAGCTGGCCGAGCAGGGTCGCCGGCACCGGGTCGGGCTTGTTGTGCTGAAGCGGCTTGGGCATCGCCGCCCGCTCGATCTGGCCCGCGCTCAGGGTCACATAGCCGACGATCTGACCCGTTCCAACATCGCAGACGACATTGGCGCGGGAGATGCCCGCGGCGTGGTTGGCCCAGGCGTGCCGCCTGAACCAGAGGTTCATCGATTCCCGGCCGCAGTCGAAGCCGCTGCAGTCATCGGTTCCTGCGAGCGGTCGCGGCGGCGTTATCTCCGCCATGCGGGATGGGTGCGTGCCAGCTCGGAGAGCGCCGCGACGGCTTCGGGTGGACGGCTCACCCAGGCCTCGAACGCCTCCCAATCCTCGGCGGGGATGACCACGACGGGACGCTCCAGCATCTCCATCTCGGCGGCGTCGAGCGCTTTGCGGCGGACAAAGTCGCTGAGAGTTGTGCGCGCCCGGTCAGAGGCAGCCTCGAGAAGCGCACGCTCGCTTTCGCTGACGCGGACGCTCAGTACCGATGTCGTCATCGCGTTCCCGGCTTCCCGCGGCCTTCAAAAGTGTATGACAATAGCATACGAAACGTCGGTCGACCAGAAGGCGGGCATCGGGACGGCCAGCCTTGCGCTCACTGCTCCTCGCGCACCCGTTGACAAAGTGCCGCGAAAGAGTCCGGACCGGCCGCCGAGGCCGGCCGCGAGGCGGCGCCGTCCAACAGAAGCTGGCGCAGGCGCTGACGGTCCTGATCCTTCCGAATCAGCTCGCGTACATATTCGGCGCTCGTGCCGTAGCCGGCTCCCGCGACCTGCTCGTCGACGAAAGACTTCAGCGCGTCGGGTAGCGAGACCTTCAGCGTACCCATGGCTCGACCTTAGGGGAGCGGTCGAGTCTCGGCAAGGAAGCGCCCTCTCGGCAGGCGAGAAAGGGCGCGCGCCCGACTCGCCCGAGCCGCTGCAATCGGCCGCGCCCCCCCGATGCCGCAATGCCACGTAACCCGTCCGTCTACGCGATCGTGTCGATTTTCTGGAACTTCGAACCGCCGTGGCAAGTTTTCCGTGCTAGGAACGGCACAGGTCGCGCTCGCGGCTACTCGAAGGGGGTGTCTCCATTGCGCATTCTCGGCCTCGTCGCGGCGACCGCGTTGCTCGCCGTCTCGGCACTTCCCGCCCTCGCCCAGCAGGAAGGTCCCCGCACCAGCGTGACCATCTACAAGGCACCGCCGCGCAGCTTCCTGACCCAGGGCAATTACGTGCGGGCGCGCAGCTACCGGTCGCTCGAGGCGACCGCCGCCTACCAGCCGGCATGGCCGACGGACGGCATCGCCGGCTACGGCCGCTATCCGCTGCCGGACTCCTGGACCTTCCCCGGGATCCGCTGAGGCACGACGAATCGGTGCCCGCGGCAATGGCCAGCGGGCCCCGAGAGCGGGCGAGGCGCCGCGTCAGCGCGGCGCCAAGATCATGATCATCTGCCGGCCTTCGAGCGCCGGCTCGGCCTCGACCTTGGCCAGCGGAGCCACTTCCTCGCGCACCTTGTGCAGAAGGCGCAGCCCGAGGTCCTGGTGCGCCATCTCGCGGCCGCGGAAGCGCAGCGTCACCTTCACCTTGTCGCCTTCCTCGAAGAAGCGGCGAATGGCGCGCATCTTCACGTCGTAGTCGTGGTCGTCGATGCCCGGCCGCATCTTGATTTCCTTGACCTCGACGGTCTTGGTCTTCTTGCGGGCCTCGGCGGCCTTTTTCTGCGACTGGTATTTGAATTTGCCGAAATCGAGCAGCTTGCAGACCGGCGGCTCCGAGTTCGGAGCGATCTCGACCAGATCGAGGCCGGCTTCCTCGGCGATGGCGATCGCCTGATGGGTGGGAACGACACCTCGGTTGTTCCCGTCCTGGTCGATGAGCTGGACGTCGCGGACGCGAATCTCCTGGTTGACGCGCGGGCCTTCCTTCTGCACCGGCGCGATGGACCTCATTGGACGACGAATGGCGCTCTCCTTTGTCTGACGCGGGGCTGACGTCGGAACGACGAAAGCACGGCCTGCCGCACGGGCGGGCCGATCGACGAACCGGACGTCCGCACTGAAGATCGATACAAAAGCGCCGCTCGTCAACGGCAATGCGTCGCATCGCTTGCGATTGCAGCGACGAAACCGCCCGCTTGCGCGCGTTCCCGGTTCCCGGCAATGTCCACGGTCCCTGCGTGGCACCCCTTCCGGTGGCGCCGCGCCACACCTCCGATCTTCGTCGGGACGGGACAGACATGAGAGTGACCCTCGAACGGGCGGCGCTTATGAAGTCGCTCGGCCGCGTCCATCGCGTCGTCGAGCGGCGGACCACAATTCCCATTCTCGGCAACGTGCTCGTCCGCGCCGACCAGGGTGGCCTGCGCCTGCAGGCGACCGACCTCGACATCGAGGTCGTCGAGACGGTGCCGGCCGAAGTGGCGCAGCCGGGCGCGACGACGCTGCCGGCGCACACCTTCAACGACATCGTGCGAAAACTGCCCGAGGGCTCGCAGATCGTGCTCGAGGCGGGCGGCGACCGCGGCAGCATGGTGATCCGCGCCGGCCGCTCGCGCTTCTCGCTGCAGACGCTGCCGGAGGCCGACTTCCCGGATCTGTCGCCGGGCGAGATGCCGATCGGCTTCAAGCTGTCGGGAGCCGACCTCAGAAAGCTGATCGACAAGACGCAGTTCGCGATCTCCAACGAGGAGACGCGCTACTACCTCAACGGCATCTACCTGCACACGATGGAGAGCGGCGGCGCGACCGTGCTGCGCGCTGTGGCGACCGACGGCCACCGGCTCGCCCGGGTCGAGATTCCGGCCCCCGAAGGCGCCGCCGGCATGCCCGGGGTGATCGTGCCGCGCAAGGCGGTGGCCGAGGTGCAGCGGCTCGTCGAGGACCCCGACGCCGAGGTGACGGTGGAGCTGTCGCCGACCAAGATCCGCTTCACGGTCGGCCCCGTGGTGCTGACATCGAAGCTGATCGACGGCACGTTCCCCGACTATGCGCGCGTGATCCCGGTCGGCAACGACAAGCGGCTCGTCGTCGACAAGGGCGAGTTCGCCGCCGCCGTCGACCGCGTCTCGACCATCTCCTCCGAGCGCGGCCGCGCCGTGAAGCTGTCGCTGGTGCCCGGCAAGCTGACGCTGTCGGTGACCAATCCCGACTCCGGCAGCGCCACCGAGGAGATCGAGGCCGACTACCTCGCCGATCCGATCGATATCGGCTTCAACAGCCGCTATCTGCTCGAGATCGCCGCCCAGCTCGACAGCGAGAACGCGGTGGTGATGCTCGCCGATCCGGGCTCCCCGACCCTCGTTCAGGACAAGGACGGCGCCGCCGCGCTCTATGTGCTGATGCCGATGCGGGTGTGAGGCGAGGCATCGTCCGGGCGTACGAAGCGTTCGTCGCAAAGGTCCCGGTCCGTCAATACCGGGCGCGAGCGAAGCGAGCGAGCCCGGAACCCAAAGCCACCGATGGCGCGGGCGCTGCACTGCATTT
>JAEZCD010000210.1 GCA_023430145.1 Pseudomonadota bacterium | reverse complement strand
GGGTGGGACAAGGCCGTCATTGCGAGGAGCGAAGCGACGAAGCAATCCAGCCTCTCGGCGCCGGAAGGGAAGCTGGATTGCCTCTCTCCGCTAGGAAGAAACCGGTTCGCGATCGGCCGCTGAAAAGCCTGGGTCCCCTTCCCGCGCCTTCGGCGCGCCGGGGACGGCACAGAGAATATCGAGGTGTCGTCCCCGGCCGCGCGCAGCGCGGGGCAGGGGACCCAGGCGGCGTGAGGGAAGGCACCGTGCGTTTCATCCACCGGGTCGGCCACGGGCCGGTGCCCGGCTCGCAACGACGAGAACCGGGCTCCAGGCCTATCCTCCGCCGGCACCTTTGCCGCGGGCGTCCCGGCACCTATCTTGGCGGCATGAACGTCCAGTCGCCGATCGCCCCCGCCGCCGCGCACCGGCCCGCCGGCCACCCGAACGTCGCCTCCGGCCGCATCGGCGTGCTGATCGTCAATCTCGGCACGCCCGACGGCACCAGCTACTGGCCGATGCGGCGCTATCTCGGCGAGTTCCTGTCCGACCGGCGCGTCATCGAGACCAACCGGCTTCTCTGGTGGCCGCTGCTCAACTTCGTCATCCTGTCGACCCGGCCGAGCAAGAGCGGCAAGGCCTACGAGGCGATCTGGAACACCGCGCGCGACGAGTCGCCGCTGCGGACGATCACGCGGTCGCAGGCCGAGAAGCTCGCGGCCGACCTCGCCGCGCAGGATCCCCGCATCGAAGTCGACTGGGGGATGCGCTACGGCACGCCTTCGGTCGCGGCCGGCATCGCGGCGCTGCAGAAGCGCGGCTGCGAGCGGATCCTCGTCTTCCCGCTCTATCCGCAATATGCCGCCGCGACGACGGCGACGGTCTGCGACGTTGCCTTCGACGCGCTGAAGACGATGCGCTGGCAGCCGGCGGTGCGGACCGTGCCGCCCTATCACGACGATCCGGTCTATATCGACGCGCTCGCCGCCTCGATCCGCACGCACCTCGGAACGCTCGACTGGCAGCCGGAGGCGATTCTGGCCTCCTTCCACGGCCTGCCGAAGGTCAATCTCGAGCTCGGCGACCCCTATTTCTGCCAGTGCTCGAAGACGACGCGGCTCCTCAAGGAGGGGCTCGGCGCCGAGGGCGAGAAGCTGACGATGACGTTCCAGTCGCGCTTCGGGCGCGCCGAATGGCTGCAGCCCTACACGGACGCCACCATCGCCGCGCTGGCCGAGAAGGGGATCAGGCGCATCGCCGTCATCACGCCCGGCTTCGTCGCCGACTGCGTCGAGACGCTGGAGGAGATCGCCCAGGGCTCGCAGGAAGTGTTTCTCCACCATGGCGGCGAAAAGTTCACGGCGATACCGTGCCTCAACGATTCGCCTGATGGCATGCGGGTGCTCGGCCATGTCATACGGCGCGAGCTTGCGGGATGGATCGCCTGACGATGCTGAAGCTGTATCACGCGCCGCGCTCGCGCTCCTCGCGCTTCCTCTCCCTGCTCGAGGAGATCGGCGAGCCCTACGAGGTCGAGCTCGTCGACATCCGCGCGCCCGGCGGCGCGCCGGAAGCCTATCGCGCCATCCATCCGCACAAGAAGGTGCCCGCACTGGTGCATGACGGCGTCATCGTCACCGAATCGGCGGCGATCTGCCTCTACCTCACCGACGCCTTCCCGGGCGCCGGCCTCGGGCCGCAGATCGGCGACCCGCTGCGCGGGCAATATCTCACCTGGCTCGCCTATTCGGCCGGGGTCATCGAGCCGGCGCTGACGGCGCGCTCGCACGGCTGGAAATACGAGGCGGTCGGCGCCGCCTTCGGCCGCTTCGAGGACGTCGAGCAGCTTCTCACCGACACGCTCGAGGAGAACGAATACGTGCTCGGCGAGAGCTTTTCGGCCGCCGACGTCTTGATCGCGAGCTCGATCATGTTCGCCACCCGGCTGATGAAGGTGCTGCCGGAGAGCGCCGCCTTCGACGCCTATCTCGACCGCGTCTTCACCCGTCCGGGCATCCGCCGCGGCTTCGACAAGGACGAGGAGTTCGCCAAGGCGCGGGCGGAGCGGGCGGCGGAAGCGGGGTGACGATGCCGCCGGAGGACTCCAATCGCACGCTACGGCTGCTGCGCGTTCAGTCGCTGGCAGAGGACGCATTCGGCGACACCGAGAAGGCCAATCGCTGGCTGCGCAGGCCGCTCGCCGAGTTGGGGGGCGAGAGCCCGCTGGCCTTGGCCGAGACCGAGGCTGGCGCCCGCTTGGTCGAGACGATCATCGGCAAGATCGCCTGGGGCGCCGCGGCCTGAGGCTCTCCGGCTCGAAAGTCGTGCGTGCTGCGCTGGCGCCGTCATGCGCGCGGGTCGGCCGAAGGCCGATGCCCACTCGCAAGGGCTAGCGACTTCCCGCCCCGCCCAAGCCTTGTGCAACCGCGCTCGCCCGCACATATTCCGTCCGGGGCGCGTACTCGCGGGGATTCGCATGTCCTTTTCGCTGGGGCTCGACGCCGTCGTCATCGCCCTCGTCCTGCTCGCCGTCCTCGTCGTCTTCGCCGGCGTCAAGACGGTGCCGCAGGGCTACAACTACACGGTCGAGCGGTTCCGCAAGTATACGCACACGCTGCGTCCCGGCCTCGCCTTGATTATCCCCTTCGTCGATCGCATCGGCCACCGCGTCAACATGATGGAGGTGGTGCTCGACGTGCCGACGCAAGAGGTGATCACCCGCGACAACGCCAATGTGCAGGTCAACGGCATCACCTTCTACCAGGTGGTGGACGCGGCGCGGGCCAGCTACGAGGTCGACGACCTCACCACGGCGATCCTCAACCTCACCATGACCAACATCCGCTCGGTCATGGGCTCGATGGACCTCGACGAGGTGCTGTCGCAGCGCGACGAGATCAACGCCCGCCTGCTGCGCGTCGTCGATGCCGCCGCCGCGCCCTGGGGCATCAAGGTGACCCGCATCGAGATCAAGGACATCCAGCCGCCGACCGACCTCATCAACTCGATGGCCCGGCAGATGAAGGCCGAGCGCGACAAGCGTGCGGCCATCCTCGAGGCGGAGGGGCTGCGGCAGTCGGAGATCCTGCGCGCCGAGGGCGAGAAGCAGGCGCTGGTGCTCGAGGCCGAGGGCCGCCGCGAGGCCGCCTTCCGCGACGCGGAGGCGCGCGAGCGCCTCGCCGAGGCGGAGGCGCGCGCCACGAGCATGGTCAGCGAGGCGGTCGCGCGCGGCGCCATCGCCGCCATCAACTACTTCATCGCCGAGAAATACGTCACCGCGCTGCAGGCGCTCGCCACCTCGCCGAACCAGAAGACGCTGATCCTGCCGATCGAGGCCAGCGCCTTCATCGGCTCGCTCGGCGGCATCGCCGAGATCGCCAAGGCGGTCTATGGCGAGGGCACGCAGGCGATGGCGCCGCGCCGGCCGACGGTGCCCGGCACCAGCCCGCCAGCGCCGCGTCCGGGAGGCTGAGATGGTCCTCGACGCCATCGACCAGCTCGGGACGTGGAGCTGGTTCGTCCTCGGCCTCGTCCTGCTCGGCATCGAGATTCTGGTGCCCGGCACCTTCATGCTCTGGCTCGGCCTCGCGGCGATCGCCGTCGGCGTGCTGGCGCTCGTGGTCGACATTCCCTGGCAGGGCCAGCTCGTCGCCTTCGCCGGCTTCTCCCTCGTCGCCGTGCTGCTCTGGTGGCAGATCTCGCTGCGCCGCGGCAGCCGCGACACCGACGAGCCGATGCTGAACCGGCGCGCCGAGCGCTATGTCGGCCGCGACTTCGTGCTGAACGAGCCGATCCTGCGCGGGCAGGGCCGCGTCGCCATCGACGACAGCGTCTGGCGCATCTCCGGCGAGGATTGCCCGGCCGGCACGCGGGTGCGCGTCACCCGCACCGACGGCGCGACGCTCGTAGTGGTGCGCGCGTAGGAGGCATGCTCCTCGGTCACCCTGCCCTGCCGAGCAGGATGACCGATGCACCGGCGCCGGAGCGGCTATCCCGCGAAGCCGCCCTCGTCGAGGAAGCGCTGCTCCTCCACCGTCATCCCCCGGCCGAGGATCGGGTTGCGATGCGGAAAGCGGCCGAAGCGCCGGACGATGTCGCGATGGTGCTCGGCGTGCGCCAGCATTTCCGCCGCGAGTGCTCGGCCGAGTTCCACCGACCGGTTCTGATCGGCGAGGTCCTCCGAATGCCCGAACGGCAGATACATGAAGATCCGCAGGTCGATCGCGACCGCCCTGTCCTGGCCCGCTGCAACCGCCCTTGCCGCGATCGCCTTGGCAAGATCATCCGTCGCGTACATGCGCGGCGTGCCGCGAAAAGCATTGCGCGGGAACTGGTCGAGCAGGATCAGCAGCGCGAGGGTGCCGTCGGGCGTTGCTTCCCAGCTTTCGAGCGCGCCGCTCGCGGCCGCTTCGTGCAGCGCGAGAAAGCGGTCCCGAAAACTGCGGTCGAACGCAACGTCCTTGGCGAACCAGAGCGAGGGCCCGGCGGCGCGCCAGAAGTCGACGACGGCCCGGGCATCGGTCGGCGTCCCGGCGGGGAGATCGCGCGGTTCTCCGCCGCCGGTGTAGGCGTGCAGGGCGACGAAGGCTTCGCGGGTGCGCGCCGCGGTCGCGACGCGATCGGGGAGGTAGATCGACATGGTCAGGGCTCCAGCGGTGTCGCCGGCCGTCGGGAGAGGCGGCCGGCCTCGTCGCTGAGCCTTCCCACTCGCCGCCCCATGAATCCAGTGATACGATTTCAGCGACATGCTGAATGAAATCGATCTATCGCGGGTGGATCTGAACCTGCTGGTTCTGTTCGAAGCCGTGCACGCGACCCGTCATGTCGGCCGCGCGGCGGAGCGGATGAATCTTTCGCCTTCCGCCGTCAGCCACGGGCTAGGCCGGCTCCGGCGCCTGTTCGCCGATCCGCTGTTCCTTCGAACGCCGAAGGGCGTGGTGCCGACCACGCGCGCCGTCGAGCTCGCGCAGCCGATCGCCGCGATCCTCGCGGGAGTGCGGCAGACGCTGGCGAGCGCGGAGCCGTTCGATGCCGCCACCTCGACGCGACGGTTCACCGTCAGCGCTCCCGACGGCGTCTCGGCCGTCTTTCTGCCGGCGCTGTTCGGACGGCTGCGTCGCGATGCGCCAGGGATCGACATCGCCTTCGGCCAGCTGCTGCCGACGCAGGGCGGCACGACGGCGCGGGTCTGGGAAGCGGCACTCGTCGACCTCGAGAACGGCTCGGTCGACGTCGCCGTCGGTCCGTTCGAGGAGCCGCCGGCGCGATTTCGGGCCTCGACGCTCTACGAGGAGGACTTCGTTGTCGCCATGCGCGCCGGGCACGCCTTCGCAGCCGATCCGAGTCTCGACAACTATTGCCGGCAACTGCACCTCGTCGTGTCGCAGACGGGCGACCCGCATGGCTTTGTCGACATGGTGCTGGCCGAGCACGGGCTTTCGCGCCGCGTCGCGCTGACGGCGCCGAATTTTTCGATGGCCGCCGCGCTCGTCGCCGAGACCGATCTCGTCACTGCACTGCCGCGGCGCTTCGCGGGGCTGCTCTCCGGACGCTTCGGGCTTGCCCTCGTCGAGGCGCCGATCGCCTTGCCGCGCTTTCCGATCCGCGCGGTCGCCTCCGGCGCGGCGTTGGCGGATGCCGGCGTCGCCTGGCTGTTCGGCCTGCTCGCGTCGGTGACCGCCGCCACCGGCAGCGGCTAAGCGGCCGGACGCAGGACGTCGGTCAAACCACCCCGGCGCGCAGCAGGTCGTGGATGTGCAGGATGCCGACCGGCCGCTCATGCTCGACGACGAGCAGGACCGAGCGCTTGCGGCTGTCTAGGATCTGCAGGGCGGTCGAGGCGAGCGCGTCCGGCTCGATGGTGATCGGGGTGCGCGTCATCACCTCGTCGGCGGTGCGGACGAGCAGGCCCGGCCCCATGTTGCGGCGCAGGTCGCCGTCGGTGAGGATGCCGGCGAGCCGGCCGTCCGCCGCGACGACGCCGACGCAGCCAAAACCCTTGGCGCTCATCTCGAGGATGACCTCGGACATCGCCGTGCCGGGGCCGACGAGCGGCAGCCGCTCCCCCTCGTGCATCAGGTCGCGCACGAAGGTGAGGCTGGCGCCGAGCTTGCCGCCCGGATGGAAGTTCTTGAAATCGCCGACCGTGAAGCCGCGGCTTTCCAGGAGAGCGAGCGCCAGCGCGTCGCCGAGCGCGAGCTGCATGACGGTGGAGGTCGTCGGCGCCAGCCCGTGCGGGCAGGCCTCGCGCGCCCTCGGCAGCAGGAGGACGATGTCCGAGGCGCGGCCGAGCGCGCTCGTCTCGCTCGCCGTCATGGCGACGAGGGGCACGCGGAAACGCCGGGCGTGATTGATGATGTCGCGCAGCTCGACCGTCTCGCCCGACCAGGAGAGCGCGATCACCGCGTCCTCCGAGGTGATCATGCCGAGGTCGCCGTGGCTCGCCTCGCCCGGATGAACGAAGAAGGCCGGCGTGCCGGTCGAGGCGAGCGTCGCGGCCACCTTGCGGCCGACGTGGCCGCTCTTGCCCATGCCGGTGACGATCGCGCGGCCGCGGATGCCGCGCAGCAGCTCGACCGCCTCGGCGAAGCGATCGCCGAGCACGCCGTCGAGCGCCGCGGCGAGTGCGGCGATGCCGGAGCCTTCGGCATCGAGGGTTCGCAGCGCCGAGCGCACCTGCGATGACGGCTCTCGCCTCGCCTGTAGGGCGACCTGCGGCATGTGCCCCCGCTCTCCCGGGCCGAACGGCCCCTCCCCGAGGTTGAGACGCTATCACGCGCACGCCGTCGCCGGAACGCGCGGCGGTGAAGAGTGCGTGGCTGTTGCATTTCGGCGGCGGAGGCGCCCGCGCCGTCCTTGCAAGGAGCGCAGCGACGAAGCAATCCAGCTTTTCGCGGCGCCGGAAGAGAAGCTGGATTGCTTCGCTTCGCTCGCAATGACGAGGAGCTCCCCGCGGCGCGGTGACGAAGCAAGCGTTCCTTAACCGTTTTCGTTTGTGCTCCGTTAACCATGATTTGGCGGGGAGCACGGCCGCGCACGAGGATGTCGGCCGGGGCCGGAGGCTCGGCGCTGGCCGGCTTGCTGCTGCTCGCCTCGCCCGCCTTCGCCCAGACGGCGGCGCCGCCTGCCGCTTCGCCGGCGCCGCCCGATCCGCTGACGCCGCCGCGCAGCATCCTCGATCCGCCGCCCTCCGCGCCTACCGGGCCGGTGCCGGGAGAGCTCGACGCCCAGGCCCTCGCACAGCGAGAGGCGACCCAGAACCGCAACCGGCGGCGGCCGCGCGCCGAGGAGACGGAGCCTTTCGCGCCGATCGGCGTCGAGGCCGGTAGCTTCGTCCTCAAGCCGTCGCTCGGCGTCGCTGCCGGCTTCGACAGCAACCCGCTGCGCGAGCGGCACGGCAAAGGCTCGACCTACGAGCGGATCTCCGGTGCCTTCGATGCCGCCTCCGACTGGTCGCGGCACAGCCTCGTCGCGCGCATCGACGGCTCCTACACGATCTACAACGCCTTCGAGCACGAGCACCGGCCGGAGCTCGACGCGCTCGTCGAGGGCCGCATCGACGTGCTGAAGGACACGCGCATCGAGACGCGGCTGCGCGGCTCGATCGACACCGAGGATCCCGGCGACCCGGAGACGCCGCGCGGCGCGCGCGAGCCGATCGTCACGCATTCCTACGGTGCGGAAGCCGGCCTCGTGCACGAGATCAACCGGCTCGAGCTCGCGTTGCGCGGCTCCGTCGACCGCTACACCTATGGCGACGTGCTCACCGACACGGGGCGCAAGGTCGAGCAGCGGCGCGACTACAATCTGAGCCAGATCCGCTTCCGTACCGGCTACGAGATCTCGCCGCTGCTGAAGCCCTATGGCGAGTTGAGCGTCAACCGGCGCGACTACGATTTCCGCCGCGACAGCAACGACCGCATCCAGGGCTCGCAAGGCTGGCGGGCGCTCGCCGGCGCGGCCTGGGAGCCGACCGCCCTTCTGAAGACCGACATCGCCGCCGGCTGGGGCGAGCAGTATCCGGACGATCCGCGGCGGAAAACGCTGAGCGGGCCCCTGCTGCAGGCCAGCGTCACCTGGGCGCCGACGCCGCTGACGACGATCGCCCTCGAGGCCACGTCCGACATCGACGAGACGACCATCGACCGCTCGAGCGGCGTCTTCGAGCGCAGCATCTCGCTCGAGATCGTGCATGCGCTGCGCCGCTGGCTGGAGCTGCGCGGCGAGATCGGCTTCGAGCGCGACGAGTACGAGGGGCTGCGGCGCTTCGACGATACGCTGAGCGCCGCGCTGGCCCTGGAATACCGGCTGAACCGCGAGCTGGTGGCCCGGCTGCGGCTGGCGCATGAGCAACAATGGAGCGCTGTCCGGCGCGACAACTATTCGGCCACCATCGTCGAGGTCGGGCTGACGGTGCGGCGGTAGGGCCCGTCCATCGAGGGCTCGTCATCCCGCGCGAGAGCGCAGGATCCATCTGGCGATCGTCGGCGCGCGAGGGGGCGCCCAGAAGGTGGATGCTGCGGTCGAGCCGCAGCATGACGAGCGGCGAGACTTCGCCCACCCCCCGGAGGCGCGAATCAACGGCTCAGCAGCCGCTGCAATTCGGACAAAACCTCCACCCGCAGCTCCGGCCGGTCGAGGGCGTAGGCGATGTTGGCGGTCAAAAAGCCGATCTTGGAGCCGCAATCGTAGACGTCGCCCGGGAAGGTCACGCCGAAGAAGGTCTGCTCGCGCGACAGGCGGATCATCGAATCGGTGATCTGGATCTCGCCGCCCGCCCCCTTCTCCTGCTGCGCGAGGAGGCCGAAGATTTCCGGCTGCAGGATGTAGCGGCCGGAGATCATGAGGTTCGATGGCGCCGTGCCGCGGGCCGGCTTCTCGATCATGCCGGTGAGGCGGAAGCCGCGCCCGACCGTCTCGCCGACCTCGCAGATGCCGTATTGATGCGTCTGGTCGTCCGGCACCTCCTTCACCGCGATGACGTTGCCGCCATGGTCTTTGTAGTGGTCCATCATCAGCGATAGGCAGCCCGGGGTGCCGTGGTGCAGCATGTCAGGCAGCAGGAGTGCGAACGGCTCGTCGCCGACGATGTCGCGCGCGCACCACACCGCATGGCCAAGACCGAGCGGACCCTGCTGGCGGGTGAAGCTCGTCGCGCCGGCCTCCGGCAGGGCCTCGGCGAGCGCCCGCATCTCGGCGGCCTTGCCGCGGTCGGCGAGCGTTGCCTCAAGCTCGAACTGGCGGTCGAAGTGGTCTTCGATCGTGCCTTTGTTTCGCCCGGTTACGAAGACGATATGCTCGATGCCGGCGGCGCGTGCTTCGTCGACCACGTGCTGGACGACGGGCCGGTCGACGACCGTGAGCATCTCCTTGGGGATGGCCTTGGTCGCCGGCAGGAAGCGGGTGCCGAGGCCGGCGACGGGCAGGACGGCCTTGCGGACGGGGCGGACCATGGCGTTCCTCGGATTTGGGGGTTGGTTTGGTGTCGGCGGGGCGAGTTCGCCCGCCTCTCGTTAACGGTTGCTAAAGGACGAATACCGGACTCTAATGATCTAACACGGCCCGCCCGCGTCCGCTCCGGAGCGAACCCGAGGACCGCAGCTTGATCCACGCGATTCGTACCACATCGATCGGCGCAGCCCTCGGCGGCGCGCTCGCCCTTCTCGCCGCGACGTCGCCGACGGCGGCCGTCGCCCAGGGCTCGGCGGAGTTCCGGGCCTTCGTCGAGAGCCTCTGGCCACAGGCGCAGAAGCGCCGCGTCAGCCGCGCCACCTTCGATGCCGCCTTCCGCGGCGTCGAGCCCGATCCCGAGGTACTGGCGCTGTCGCGCCGGCAGCCGGAGTTCAAGCAGTCGATCGGCGAGTACGTCGACAAGCGGGTCTCCGAGACGCGCGTCGCCAACGGCCGCGCAAAGCTCCAGGAATGGGCGCCGGTCCTCGGCGCCATCGAGAATTTCTACGGCGTCGACCGGCACGTCGTCGTCGCGGTCTGGGGCATGGAGACCAACTATGGCGGCTTCATGGGCGGCCACTCGGTCATCCGCGCGCTCGCCACGCTCGCCTGCTGCTCGCACCGCAAGGCCTATTTCCGCGCCGAGCTGCTGAACGCGCTCGACGTGCTGCAGCAGGGCCATGTGGCGCCGGACAAGATGACCGGCTCCTGGGCCGGCGCCATGGGCCACACCCAGTTCATGCCGTCGAGCTTCAAGCGCTACGCCGCCGACGGCTCCAATGACGGCCGCCGCGACATCTGGACGACCATCCCGGACGCGCTCGCCTCGACCGCCAACTATCTGAAAGAGCACCGCTGGCGGGCCGGCGAGACCTGGGGTTACGAAGTCGTCCTCGGCGAAGGGTTCGACCTCCGCAAGAACGGCCGCGGCACGCGCCGCACGCTCGCCGATTGGCAGGCGCTCGGCGTCAAGCGCGCCAACGAGCAGCCCTTCCCGCGCCCGAACGATGTCGGCACGCTGCTGCTGCCGGCCGGCACGGCGGGACCGGCCTTCCTGGTGCTGCCGAATTTTTCGGTGATCAAGCGCTACAACAACGCCGATTCCTACGCGCTGGCGGTCGGCCATCTCGCCGACCGCATCCGCGGCGGCGGACCCTTCGTCACCGAATGGCCGGTGCCGCCCGGCGCCCTGTCGCGTACCGAGCGCGAGGAGCTGCAAAAGCTGCTCGCCGGGCACGGCTACGACGTCGGCGAGCCGGACGGCGACATCGGCACCAAGACGCGGCTCGCCATCCGCGCCTTCCAGCAGGCGCAGGGGCTGGCTACGGACGGCGACGCCGACAAGACGCTGCTGATCCGGCTGCGCAGCGCGCAGCGGTAGGAACCTCCCTCGTCATGCTGCGGCTCGACCGCAGCATCCATCCTGGCGGCACACCGCGGCGCAAAGCCGAGGTCGGATCCCTTCGCTTTCGCGCAGGATCCGAGGCCGTGCCCGCCCTTCCGCCTTGCCAGCGTCGTATCCGTCAGAATATAACGAGGCCTCCTCTGGAGGATCGACAATGCTTCGGGCGAGCCTCGTATCGAAATTCGGATCGGCGCTGCTCGCCGCGGCGCTCGTGGCGGCACCGGCCGCCGCGAAGGCGCAAGATCTGACGATCTTCGCCGCGGCGAGCCTCAAGAACGCGCTCGACGAAGTGAACGGCCTCTGGGCCAGGACCGGCAGGCCGGCGGCGAAAATCTCCTATGCGGCGAGCTCGGCGCTGGCACGGCAGATCGAGTCCGGCGCCCCGGCCGATCTCTTCATCTCCGCCGACCTCGACTGGATGGACTATCTCGACAAGAAGAGCCTCGTCCGCCCCGCCACGCGAAAGGATCTGCTCGGCAACGCCATCGTGCTGGTCGCGCCGAAGGACTCCTCCGCAACCGTCACCGTCGGCCCCGGCATGTCGCTCGCGCCGGCCCTCGCCGACGGGCGCCTCGCGATGGCGAACGTCGACAGCGTGCCGGCCGGAAAGTACGGCAAGGCGGCGCTGCAAAAACTCGGCGCCTGGGACGGCGTCAAGGACAAGGTCGCGCAGGCCGAGAATGTTCGCTCGGCGCTCGTGCTCGTCTCGCGCGGCGAGGCGCCGCTCGGCATCGTCTACGCCACCGACGCCGTGGCCGATCCCGCGGTCAAGATCGTCGGCAAGTTCCCGCCCGACAGCCACCCGCCGATCGTCTACCCTGCGGCGGTGATCGACGCTTCGAAGAACGCCGACGCCGCGGCCTATATCGCCTTCCTCCGCTCTCCCGGCGCCATCGCCGCCTTCGAGAAGCAGGGCTTCACCGTCCTCGAGTGATGGGCTGGCTCGAGCTGACGCCCGACGAATGGACGGCCGTCCGGCTCAGCCTGAAGGTCTCCTTCTGGGCGATGCTGGCGTCGGTGCCGTTCGGCATCGCCGTCGCCTGGCTGCTGGCGCGCCGGAGCTTCCCTGGAAAATCGCTGCTGAACGCGCTGGTCCATCTGCCGCTGATCCTGCCGCCGGTGGTGACGGGCTACCTTCTTTTGCTCTCCTTCGGCCGCAGGGGGCCCATCGGCGCCTTCCTCGAGGAGCATTTCGGCATCGTCTTCTCGTTCCGCTGGACGGGCGCCGCCCTCGCCTGCGCGGTGATGGCTTTTCCGCTGATGGTGCGGGCCATCCGCCTCTCGATCGAGGCAGTCGATCGAAAGGCCGAGCAGGCGGCCTCGACGCTCGGCGCGCCGCCCTTGTTCGTCTTCCTGACGGTCACGCTGCCGCTGAGCCTCGCCGGCATCATCGCCGGCATGATCCTTTCTTTCGCCAAGGCGATGGGCGAGTTCGGCGCCACCATCACCTTCGTCTCCAACATTCCCGGCGAAACGCAGACGCTGCCGACGGCGATCTACACGCTGACGCAGGTGCCGGGCGGCGAGGCGGGCGCCATGCGGCTCGTCGCGATCTCCGTCGTCATCTCGGTGGGTGCGCTGCTCGTCTCCGAATATCTCGCGCGACGGGTCGGGCCGGGCGCCCGTGATTGAGGTTTGCGCAAAACTCCGCCGCAGAGCGTTCGCGCTCGACGTCGGCTTTTCGAGCGATGCGCGGGTGACGGCGCTCGTCGGCCCCTCCGGCGTCGGCAAGACGACGGTGCTGAACATCATCGCCGGTCTCGTCCGTCCCGACGCGGGCCGCGTCGTCGTCGACGGCACGGTGCTGCTCGATACGGCGGCACGGCGCTTCGTACCGCCATACCGGCGCGGCATCGGCTACGTGTTCCAGGACGCGCGGCTCTTCCCGCATCTGTCGGTGCGCCGCAACCTGCAGTATGGGCGCTGGTTCTCGCGCCGAAGGGTCGGGCCGACGCTCGCCGAGGTCGCGGACCTGCTCGGCATCGCCCATCTGCTCGACCGCGGCACGAACGGCCTTTCCGGCGGCGAGGCGCAGCGCGTCGCGCTCGGCCGGGCGATCCTCTCGCACCCGCGGCTGCTGCTCATGGACGAGCCGCTCGCCTCTCTCGACGATGCCCGCAAGAACGAGATTCTGCCTTGGATCGAGCGCCTCAGGGACGAGCTCACGATCCCGATCGTCTATGTCAGCCACTCGGCGGCCGAGGTGGAGCGGCTCGCGGACACGGTGGTGCGGATGGGGTAGGCCGGCCGCCTGAGCCGCCTCCGTCGCACCGACGGCTCATCGCTCTTCCGGCGGCTTCACATGCCGGAACTGGATCAGCAGCAGCACGTCGTAGAGAATCTTCAGCGCTCCGCAGAGGAGCAGCGGACCTGCCCGGAAGGATGAGGCGAACAGCGCCCCCGCCAGCATCGGGCTGACCGCCGAGGCGAGGCTGCGCGGCACCGATGTGAAGCTCGCAGCGGCGGCGCGCTCGGGCGGCGTGACGACCGCCATCACGTAGGAGGCGCGCGCCGGCACGTCCATCTGCGACAGCGCGGAGCGGACCAGCAACAGTCCGAGCGCCACCGGAAGCGTCGGCGCGAACGCCGCCAGCATGAGGCAGAGATTCGCGGGGATGTGCGTATAGACCATGGTGCGGACGAGGCCGATCCGCGCCGACAGCCAGGCGGCCACCGGAAACGAGAACGCCGTGAGAACGCCGGACCAGAAGAAGAAGAGGCTCGCCGCCCCGAGCGACATGTCGAACCGCTCGAACAGCCACAGCGCCAGCAGCGACTGGACCACGAAGCCGCCCGCGAAGGCATCGATGCTGAACAGGATGGCGAGCCGGTAGACGATGTGCCGCGATGGCCCGAGAGCGGCCGCCGGGCGCGGCGCTTCGGTCGGAAGCTCCCGCGGTATGCGCGAGTAGAGAAGCGCGCCGACGAGGCCGAGCAGCGCATAGGCGACGAACATCGCCTTCAGCGCCGCCAGGGAGCCGAAGCCGGCCGCGACGAGGATGTCCGGCGTCGCCGCGGCCAGCGAGCCGACCGCTCCGGCGAGCGCCCCGACGAGACTGTAGCAGGCGAACGTTTTGGTGCGGTCGGCATCGGCGACCTCGCGCGCCAGCACCGCATGCTCCAGGGGAAGGAAGATGCTCGCCGAGCCGCCGGAGGGGTTGATCGTGCCGGCGAAGGCGACGACCAGGAGGACGGCGTAGTCGTCGAAGATGGCGTAGGCGACGCCGGTCGCGATCATCAGGCTTGCGGCGGCGAGCAGGAGGCGGCGGTAATCGTGTCTGCCTCCGAGCAGGCCGATGCCGAGCGTCAGCAGGGCCGAGCCGAACAGCGCGGCGGTTGCGGTCACGCCGACCTGGAAGGCCGTGAAGCCGAGCGCGAGCAGGTAGACCGGCAGGAGAACGGCGACGAAGCCGTCGCCGAAGTCCCGAAGGGCGCGAGCCGAGTAGATGTAGGTCGTCGGCGAGACGGCGGTCACTCCGGCACTCTAGCGATGCCGGCGCGGTATCAGAAGCACCGGCTTCTCGGCGTCATCCTGCGCGAAAGCGCAGGATCCACACTTCTCGCACCGTCACGACGAGGACCACGAGGAAGAATGAATCCTGCGCTTTCGCGCAGGATGACGAAGGGGAGTCCGATGACCCGTCCCTAATCCCCCGCCGCCACCACCTTGATCGCCTCGGCGCGGATCTCTTCCGTCAGCCGCGCCTTCAGCTCGGAGAATTCCGGGCTCGTCTTCATCGTGTAGTGGCGCGGATGCGGCAGGTCGACCGCCACCTCCGCCTTGATCCGCCCCGGCCGCGCCGTCATCACCACCACGCGCGAGGCGACAAAGATCGCCTCCTCGATGTCGTGCGTGACGAACAGCACCGTCTTGCGATCCCGCTCCCAGATGCCGAGCAGCAGCTCCTGCATGAGGCCGCGCGTCTGATTGTCGAGCGCCCCGAACGGCTCGTCGAGCAAGAGAATCTCAGGATCGTTGGCGAGCGCGCGGGCGATCGCGGTGCGCTGCTGCATGCCGCCCGACAGCTGTTTTGGATAATGCCGCTCGAAGCCGCCGAGCCCCACACGCTCCACATAGGCGGCAACAATCTCCTGCCGCTGCTTCTCCGGCACGCCGCGCTCGACGAGGCCGAAGGCGATGTTCTCGGCCACCGTCAGCCACGGGAACAGCGTGTAGGACTGGAACACCATGCCGCGGTCCGGCCCGGGCGCGGTCACCGCGCGGCCGTCGAGCAGCACGCGGCCCTCGCTCGGCCGGTCGAGCCCGGCGACGATGCGGAGCAGCGTCGACTTCCCGCAGCCCGAGGGGCCGAGCACGGTGATGAAGTCGTTCTCGGCGACGGCCAGCGAGACCGGCTCCAGCGCCCGCACCGGCTCGCCGCCGCGCACCGCCGGGAACACGCGGCCGACGCCTTCGATGGCGAGCTTGCCGGTCACGCGAGCCTCCAGGGGAACAGGGTCCGGTTCAGCGCCTTGAAGGCGAAGTCGGAGACGAGGCCGATGATGCCGATGACGATGATGCCGAAAATCATCTGGCCGGTGGCGAGCAGCGCCTGGCTGTCGATGATCATATGGCCGATGCCGGACGAGGAGCCGATCAGCTCGGCGACGATGACGTAGGTCCAGGCCCAGCCGAGCACGAGGCGGAGAATCTCGGCGATGTCGGGGGCCGCTGCCGGCAGCATGACGCGGCGGACGATGGAGAGATCGCCGCAGCCGAGCGTGTAGGCGGCCTCGACGAGGTCGCGCCGCGTCGCGCTGACCACCACCGCCACCATCAGCACGATCTGGAACACCGCGCCGATGAAGATGACGAGCAGCTTTTGCAGCTCGCCGGTGCCGGCCCACAGGATCAAGAGCGGGATGAAGGCCGAGGCCGGCAGATAGCGGGCGAAGGAGACGAAGGGCTCGAAGAAGGCCTCGAGCGGCTTGTAGGCGCCCATGGCGATGCCGAGCGGCACGGCGACGATGGCGGCGAGCGTGAAGCCGCCCATCACCCGCCAGACGGTCATGCCGATGTCGTGCAGAAAATCGTAGCGGACGATCAGTTCCCAGCCGTCGCCGAGCATGGTGATCGGATCGGCGAGGAACGTTCTGGAGACATGCCCGCCGAGCGTCGCCCAGGCCCAGGCGCCGAAGAACAGGACGAAGAAGGCGAGCCCGAGGAGGACGCGCGGCAGGAGGGGGATGTCTTGGAGGGGTTTCATACTGTCGGTTCGTTACGCGGCCACGCCGTCATTGCGAGCGAACCCCATCGTCATTGCGAGCGAAGCGAAGCAATCCAGCTTCTCTTACGGCGCCGCAAAGCTGGATTGCTTCGTCGCTGCGCTCCTCGCAATGACGGAGAGGTCCTCGCGCGGCGAAAGCGCTCCTCGTCATTGCGAGCGCAGCGAAGCAATCCGGATTTCTCGTTCCGGCGCCGTGGAGCTGGATTGCTTCGTCGCTTCGCTCCTCGCAATGACGAGATCCTCCGCTCGTCCCCGCGAACGCGGGGACCCAGGCTTCCTGGCGAAGTCTGGATGCCCGCCTTCGCGGGCATGAGCGGAGGTTCCGGACCCGCCTACTGGATGAACGAGGTGTCGTAGACCGCCGAGATATCCGGCTTCTGCTTGATGATGCCGACCTCGAGCAACAGGTCCGCCGCCTTGGCCGAAAACTCCTGCAGCTCGCCGGCGAAGAATTTCTTGTTCGCCGCGCGGTCCTGCCATTTCAGGAAGGCGGCCGATTTGCCGAACTGCTCGGCCGTCTGCTTCACGTCGGCGCCCATGATCCCGTACGCCTTCTGCGGCTCCTTCTCGATCATCTCCAGCGCCTGGAAGTAGCTCTCGGCCAGCGCCTTGGCGGCCTGCGGATTGTCGGCCAAGAATTTCGGCGCACAGCCGAACGTGTCCATGATCATCGGGTAGTCGAGCGTCGTGGCGATGATCTTTCCGGCCTCGGGCTTCTCTCGTACCGCCGAGAGGTAGGGCTCGTAGGTCATGGCCGCGTCGCCGGTGCCGGCGATGAAGGCCTGCGCGGCCGGCCCGGGCTCCATGTTGACGATCGTCACGTCCTTCACCGACAGGCCGTTCTGCTTGAGGAACCAGGCGAGCGTGAAATAGGGCGCCGTGCCGGGGGCGGAGGCGGCGACCACCTTGCCCTTCAGGTCCTTGATCGAGGCGATCGAGTTGCGCACCGCCATGCCGTCGGCGCCGTTCGACTTGTCCATCTGAAAAATCTGCTTGGCCGGGACGCCGGCGGCGTTCCAGACGAGCCAGGTCTCCACCGTGGTGGCGGCGCACTGGATGTCGCCCGAGGCCAGCGCGAGGTGGCGGCTCGCCTGCGGGATCTTCTTCAGCGTCACGTCGAGGCCGTTCTTGGCGAAGATGCCGGCCTCCTTGGCGAGGGTGAGCGGGGCGAAGCCGGTCCAGCCGCTGAGGCCGATCGAGACTTTCGTCTGCGCGGCGGCGGGTGTCGCGAGCCCGATCATGACGGCGGCGGCGACGGCCAGTCTGATGTTCATCGGAGATCCTCGTGGTTCGTCGGCTCTGCCGGACGGCCGGCGGCCGCATTGGCGCGGATGATCCGCGGGATTGCCTGCGGAATGCAAGACTCGTGCGTCTTTTCCCCGGAGCGGACGGGCGCCGGCCTCTCTTCCCTCTCCTAGAGGGAAAGGGTGCCGCCGAAGGCGGCGGGTAAGGGGTTACCGAATATCAGAACGGGCGCCGTACCCCCTCATCCGGCCGCTTCGCGGCCACCTTCTCCCGATGGGAGAAGGGAAAGAGCCCTCACCGCCCCTCTATGGAGGCGGCGATGGCGAGGGTGCGCGCGGCGATGTCGGCGTGCAGCAGCTCGACCATGCGCCCGTCGAGCCGGATCGCGCCCTTGCCGGCATTCTCCGGCCGCGCGAAGGCGTCGATGATCGCCCGCGCCTCCGCGATCTCCTCGGCCGACGGCGAGAAGACGCGGTTGGCGATGTCGATCTGCGAGGGGTGGATCAGCGTCTTGCCGTCCATGCCGAAGTCCCGCCCCTGCACGCACTCGGCCTCGAAGCCGGCGGCATCGGAGAAATCATTGTAGACGCCGTCGAGCACGAAGAGGTTGGCGGCGCGGGCGGCGAGCACCGCCATCACCAGCACCGGGGCGAGCGGCGCGCGGTCGCGGCCCGGCCGGGCACGCGTCTCTTTGGCGATATCGTTGGTGCCGAGCACGAAGCCGGCGAGCCGCCGGCTCTTCCCCGTCGCGGCGAGGTCGGCAATGGCGCGGGCGTCCAGAATGCCGCGCGGCGTCTCGATCATCGCCCACAGCGCGACTTTCTCCGGCGTGCCGAGCCCGTCGAGCCGCGCCTCGGCGCCGAGAATGTCCTCCGACGTCTGCACCTTGGTGATCAGGATCGCGTCCGGAGCAGCGCCGGCGGCGGCCGAAAGATCCTCGTCGAACCACGCGCTACCCGGCGGGTTGATGCGGATCGCCACTTCGCGGGCGCCGAAGCCGCCGGCCCGCACGGTAGCCGCCGTCAGGGCCCGCGCTTCCGGCTTGGCCTCCGGGGCGACCGAATCCTCGAGGTCGATGACGACGGAGTCGGCCGCGACGCCGCGCGCCTTCTCCTGCATGCGGGCATTGCCGCCGGGAACGTAGAGCACGCTCCGCCGCGGCCGGATGGTCTTGTCCATGGTGTGGTCTCGACATGGGTACGCCGGCCCGCGGCGCGGACCGGCGTCGTGGCGGTCGCCTGCGCCGATCCCTAAAGACCGACGCGCTTCATCTGCCCGGCCGGGTAGCGCGTTCCGGCGCCGGCGCCGGGGCGGAACACCTCGTCGAGCCGCTCCATGGTCGCCTTCGAGGGTGCGAGATCGAGCGCGGCGACGTTCTCCTCGAGCCATTTGCGGCGCTTGGTGCCCGGGATCGGCACGATGTCGAAAGGCTGCGCCAGCACCCAGGCGAGCGCGAGCTGAGAGGGCGTGCAGTTCTCGCTCCGCGCGCACTCCTCGAGAGCGGCGACGAGCCGATTGTTCTTGGCGAGGTTGTCGCCCTGGAAGCGCGGATGCTCGCGGCGGCGATCGTCCTGCGAGAGGTTCGTGCCATCGCCGAGGGTCCCGGTCAGAAGACCGCGGCCGAGCGGGGAGTAGGCGACGAAGCCGATGCCGAGCTCGGCGCAGAGCTTGAGCAGCTCTTCCTCGGGCTCGCGCGCCCAGAGCGAATATTCCGTCTGCAGGGCCGTGATCGGGTAGGTCGCATGCGCCTTGCGCAAGGTCGCCGGGCCGGCTTCCGAAAGGCCGATGAAGCGCACTTTTCCGGCCTCCACCAGCCGCCCCATGGCGCCGACCGTGTCCTCGATCGGCACCTTGTCGTCGACCCGGTGCAGGTAATAGAGGTCGATCACCTCGACGCCGAGCCGCTGCAAGCTCTCGTCGCAGGCTTTCGGCACATAGTCCGGGCGGCCGTTGACGCCGCGCGTGCCGTCCGGGAAGCGGACATTGCCGAACTTGGTCGCCAGCGTGACCTTGTCGCGGAGGCCCTTCAGGCCGCGGCCCACCAGCTCCTCGTTCTTGCCGTCGCCATAGACGTCGGCGGTGTCGATGAAATCGCAGCCGATCTCGACCGCGCGGTGGAGCGTGGCGATCGCCTCGGCCGGATCCGGCTCGCCGTAGACCGGGGTCATACCCATGCAGCCGAGGCCGAGGGCGGATACCTCGAGCTGGCCGAGCTTGCGTCGCTTCATTTACGTCAACCTTGCCGCTGGAATGGGAGGATCGGGCCAGCCTACACGGCCGCCCCGATCGGGAGAAACGTGTGCGAGAAGCCGGCGCGCCGAATGAGGCGCCGGCCGGAGTCCCGACCGCTCGTCATTGCGAGCGAAGCGAAGCAATCCAGTCTTTCTTGTCGCGAAAGAGCTGGATTGCTTCGTCGCTGCGCTCCTCGCAATGACGACGGGCCTTCCCGGCCGAGCCGCGACTACTGGAAGATCTTCGTGAACTCGCGCTTGATGGCGGCCGTCTCCTTTTCCATCTTGCCGTAGTCGATCGGCGTGATGGTCAGGGTCGAGAGCGCCGGATTGCCGGGAGGGGGCGGGATGTCGGGCAGCGCGGCCAGCGCGCCGAACTTGGTCACCGCCTCCTGCTGCTTCGGGCTCAGCAGGAACTCGGCGAACAGCTTGGCGGCGTTCGGGTTCGGCGAGCCCTTGACGACCCCGGTCGGCGAGGCGACCACGAAGGTGCCGTCGGCCGGATAGATCGGCTTCAGCTTGTGCCCTTCCGAGATGGCGTCGATGGCATAGGAGATGCTGGCCGCGACGGCGACCGGACGCTCGCCGCGCTTGACCATGTCGACCACCTGCTGGGCGCCCTGCACCACCATGACGTCGTTCTGGCGCAGCTTCTTGAAGAAGTCCCAGCCGTGCTTCTGGGCGATGGTGCCGTCGACCGCCACCTGCAGCGAGGCGAAGTTCGGATCGGCCATCACCGTCTTGCCCTTGTACTTGGCGTCGGCGAGCTCGGCGAGCGTCTTCGGTGCCTCGGCCTCGGGGATGAGGTCGGAGCGGTAATAGGCGGCGATCAGGTTGAGGCGCTGGGCGACCCACTGCCCGTTCGGATCTTTCGCGGCGGCCGGCACCTGGTCGAAGCCCTTCGGCTTGAAAGGCACGTAGTAGCCCTTCTCGGCGAAGGCGTCGGCGATGCCCGGATCGGAGTGGGTGAGCACGTCGGTGGCGACGAGGCCGGCGCTCAGCTCCTGCTGGAAGCGGCGCAGGATCGCCGAGCCGCCCGAGCGGAACAGCTCGACCTTGATCCCGGTCTCCTTCTCGAAGTCGCCAGCGATCGCCTGCGCGAGCTCGACCGGGGTCGAGGTGTACCAGACGACCTTGCCTTCCTTCTTGGCCGCCGCGACGTCGACGTCCTGCGCGAGCGCCGCGCCCGACGCGGCCATCGCGGTGGCGAATGCCGCGCCGAGGAAAAGCGTTCTGCGGTTAATCGGCATGCGTGTTCCTCCTACATCGCCCTTCGCGGGGCTTTCTCTTCGACGTGTCTCCGTCGCACCTCAGCGGGCGGCGAAGACGCTGCACTGGTCGAGATCGAGCTCGACCGAGACGAGGTCGCCGACGGCGAACGACTGCAGCGGATGCGTCTGGATGCGCAGCTTCGGGCCGTTCTCGATGTCGACATAGTATTCGGAGATGTTGCCGAGGAAGGTGCGGTCGGCGACGCGGGCGCGGTAGCCGCCGTTGCGCGGCTCGGTCGCCTCCTTCAGCCGAATATTCTCCGGCCGCACGGCGACCTCGACCGGCGCCCCGGCCGCCGCCCCCGCGGGGAGCGCCGAGGGCAGGCGCAGCGTCTCGCCGGCGAGTACGATCTGCCCCTTCGGATCGGCCACCGTTGCCGGGATCAGGTTCACGAGGCCCATGAAGTCGGCGACGACGCGGTTCGCCGGCCGGCTGTAAACCTCGAACGGCGAGCCGAACTGCTGCAGGCGGCCGAGATGCATCACGGCGATCTTGTCGGAGAGCGCGAGCGCCTCGGCCTGGTCGTGGGTGACGTAGATGAAGGTGATGCCCGTGCGGCGCTGCAGGCTCTTCAGCTCGCTGCGCATGTGCTCGCGCAGCTTGGCGTCGAGATTGCTGAGCGGCTCGTCCAGCAGCAGGATCTTCGGCTCGACGACGAGGCTGCGGGCGAGCGCGACGCGCTGCTGCTGGCCGCCGGACAGCTGGTTCGGGTAGCGCTCCTCGAGGCCGGTGAGGTTCACGAGGGCGAGCGTCTTGTCGACCTGCGCCTTCGCCTGGGCGGTCGGCACCTTGCGGATCTTGAGACCGAAGACGACGTTCTCGAACACCGTCTTGTGCGGCCAGACGGCATAGTTCTGGAACACCATGCCCATGCCGCGGTTCTCCGGCGAGACGACGCCCGCCGGCGAGGAGACGGTGCGGCCGTCGACCGAGATCGTCCCGGTGTCGGGCTTCAGGTAGCCGGCGATCAGCCGCAGCGTCGTCGTCTTGCCGCAGCCGGACGGGCCGAGCAGCGTAACGAACTGGTTGTCGGCGATGTCGAGATCGAGCTCGCTCAACGCCGCTTCCTTGGCGTTGTTGCCGTAGCTCTTGGTGACGCCTTTGATGTCGATGCCGCTCATCAGGCAGCTCCTACTCCTGGTG
This sequence comes from Pseudomonadota bacterium, assembly GCA_023430145.1. Classification (GTDB taxonomy): domain Bacteria; phylum Pseudomonadota; class Alphaproteobacteria; order Rhizobiales; family Methylopilaceae; genus JAEZCD01. The sequence goes on along the minus strand of JAEZCD010000210.1, from coordinate 39,862 downwards.
AGGTCTGCGTCTGGCCGCCGCCGATGGCCTTGGTGCCGCCGAGCTTGGCGGTGATCCAGATGGCGAGGCCGATGATCACCATCGAGACGAGGGACAGGGCCGCCGTCGGCTCGGTGTAGCCGGTCTCGTAGAGATTGTAGATCGCCACCGCGATGGTGATCGAGCCCGAGCTGAAGAGCAGGATCGAGGCGCTCAGCTCCTGGATCACCGGCACGAAGACGAGCACCCAGCCGGCGAACAGGCCGGGCCGCATCAGGGGCAGCGTCACCTCGCGCAGCGTCTGCCACCAAGAGGCGCCGAGGATGCGGGCGCTCTCCTCGAGCGAGGGATCGATCTGTTGCAGCGAGGTGTTGGCGGCGCGCACCCCGAGCGGGATGTAGCGGCCGACATAGGCGAGCAACAGGATGATCAGCGTCCCGTAGAGCGCGATCGGCATGGCGAGCCAGAACTGGATCAGCGCGATCGCCATGACGATGCCCGGCAGGCCGAGCGGCACGAGGGCGATGTAGTCGAGGATCTTGCGGCCCGGGGCCTTGGTGCGCAGGTCGATCCAGCTGAGCAGCGCACCGAGGATCACCGTCACCGTCGCGGCGACGATCGCGAGGCCGAGCCCGTTGACGATGGCGCGGCGCGTGATGGCGTAGTCGAAGAGGATGAACTTGTAGTGGTCGAGCGTGAGGTTCTGCCAGAAGGAGAGGCCCCAGGACTTCGAGAACGACACCGCGATCAGCGTCGCATAGGGCATCGCGATGGCGAACCAGAAGACCACCACGCAGAAGGCGAACAGCACCCAGCGCATCGGCCCGAGGTCGACGAGCTGCGGCCGTGCGCCCTTGCCGCCGAGCGTGATGTAGGACCGGCGGGCGAGGAAGCTGCGCTGCAGATAGAGCGCGACGACGGTGATCAGCACGAACACCAGCGACAGCGCCGAGGCGAGCCCGTATTGCGGCGGATAGTCGAACAGCGAATAGAGCCGGGTCGGCAGCGTCACGACGCGGCCGGGCAGGCCGATGATCGCCTGGGAGCCGAACAGCGCGATGGCGTGCACGAAGGAGAGCAGCGCGCCGGACAGGATCGCCGGGGCGACGAGCGGGCCGGTGATGGCGAGCGCGGTGCGGAATTTTCCGGCGCCGAGGATCTGCGCCGCCTCCTCGTAGGAGGCGTCGACGGACTGCAGAGCGCTGACGGCGAGCAGGTAGACGTAAGGGAAGGTGCCGAGCGAGGTGACGATGACGAGGCCGGTCATAGAGAAGATGTTGAAGGTCGCCCAGGGCATGCCGAGCACGTCGCGGACGAGCGTGTTGACGAGGCCGGCATTGGGGCTGAACAGGTTGACGTAGGCGATGGCCGTCAGGAACGCCGGCGACAGGTAGGAGGCCGTGGCGGTGAACTTGATGAAGCCCTTGCCCGGCACATTGGTGCGGCTCACCGCCCAGGCGAGCGGCACGCCGACGCTGACGCTGAGGATCGCCGTCGAAAGGCCGAGGATCAGCGAGTTGTAGAGCGGCCGCAGGAACAGCGGCTCGGTCAGCACGTCGTGGAAATGCTGCAGCGTCGGCCGCCCATCCTCCCAGACGCTGGCGATCAAGAGCGACAGGATGGGGAAGACGACGAGGATCATCAGCGCCAGCACGGCGGCGCCCATGACGATGACGTCGACGCGGAGCCACCGCGACCGCTCGGCGTATTCGCCGGCTACCGCGAGGCCCGCATCATGCGAGGCGACGACCATCTAGCTTCGTCCTCCGGGGTGCAGCGCTGCGCTCAAGCCGAGGGCGCGGGCTGTACGATGCCAGGGCGGGCGATGATCATGCGTCTTCCTCCAAGAGTCCTGTTTGTCGTGCGGCGGGCTCTTGGCGGCCCTTCGATGATGTCGTGCGTGTCAGCCGCGGTAGATCGGCTCCGGCTGCGTGAAGAACGACAAGAGGATGTGATAGACGATGGCGTAGTTCTTCTGCTGCAGGCTGGCATGGGCGATGCCGGGCATAACGGCGAACTGCTTGTCCGGGTTCGGCAGGAGCTTGAAGAACTCGAGCAGGTCGTCGAAGCCGGCGATGCCGTCGTACTGGCCGCGCATGATGATGGTCGGCGCCTCGATGCGGCGCGGATCGTTCACCGGCAGGTTCTCGCACATGTCGACATAGGTGCCGATCGGCACCGAATCGTCGAGCGCCAGGATGGCGTCCGCGAAGGCCTCGATGGTCGCCTCGTCGCCGGTACCCGGATGGTCGCGGTTGAAGATCGAGTGGACGAATGCGCGGTCGATCGGCCGCCGGTTCTTGCCGCGCATGCCCGGCAGCTTCTTGCGCCGCTCGGCCAGCGTCGGGCTGCCCTCGCCCGTCCAGACGAAGGCGTCGAGGGCGAGCCGGGCGACGCGCTCGGGATGCTGCTCGGCGAAGGCCGCGGCGCGCAGCGCCCCCGAGGAAATGCCGTAGACGAGCATCGGCCCGGGACTGCGGAGCTTCTCGATGTAGTCGCTCGCCACCTCGAGGTCGCGGGCCCCCTCGGCGATGTCGCAGAGGACGTCGCGCGTCTTGGTCGAGCGGCCGTAGCCCTCCATGTCGACGCACCAGGTGTCGAAGCCGCGGCGCGCGAACCAATCCATGGCCGAAGAATCGTCGCGTCCCGGGACCTGCAGGTCGAAGGTCGGCTGCGAGGCCATCGACGAGCCGTGCACGAACAGGATGGTGCCGACCGGGGCACCCTCGGCGACCGAGCGCTTCTCCCACAGGAAGAGGTCGACCTCGTCGCCCTTCCTGGTCCAATGCTCCTCACCCTTCACGGGCGTGGCCGATACGATATCCAGCATTTCTGGACGCCTCCCCTTTTGCGCACCTTTCTCGCGAAAGAATGCGCTTCGCAAGCCCAAATTCCGACCGCCGCCCTCGATTGGTTGCGCCCCGCCGGGAAGCGGCCCGGCCTCCGCAGATTGTGATTATTGAATATTATGCGGCGACCCTATCGAACTGGCGTCGCGGATAGACTAGGCTTGTACATCGCTTGCTGAATTGGATGGAATGACACCACAGGGTTGTGCTTGCGCAATCCGAAGCGGAAGGAGGAAAACGGATCGACGTGAGAAACCGGCGCCCAATCGGGCGAGCGGTTGAAAGGCCGGACACAGGAACGAACTTGGCCGTACCCCGCAGGGGACGGAGACACACAACAAGAAGTTCGAGGAGGAACGCCTGATGAGAGACCAATCCGAATTGGGCCACGTTTCGCGCCGCGGCATCCTGAAGGGAGCCGGCGTCGGGCTCGGCGTGGCGGCCACGGCCGGGCTTTGGCCCGAGATGCTGCTGGCGCAGGAGAAGGTCGCCTTCTACAGCGGCAGCGCCGTCGAGCCGACCAACGACCTCTGCAAGATGTTCACTGAGAAGACCGGCACTCCGATGGAATATTTCCGCGCCGGGTCGAACAATCTCGCGCAGAAGATCGAGCAGGAAGTCAAGGCCAACCAGGTTCGTGCCTCGGTCGTCGGCCTCACCAACCCGACGCTTGCCAGGAAATGGGCGAAGGACGGGCTGCTCCTGCAGTATGCGAGCCCACAGTTCAAGGAATACCCGGCGGAGTTCGTCCTCGAGAACTACTACGGCCCGATGCACGGCGAGCCGCATGTGATGGCCTACAATACCGAGATCGTGAAGGCCGAGGACGCGCCGAAGACTTGGACCGACCTGGTCGATCCGAAGTGGAAGAACAAGCTGGTGCTGACCGATGCCGCCTCGAGCAACTCGGCCCTGCACTGGTTCGCGGCGATGCGCGCCACCTACGGCAAGGAGTTCCTGCAGAAGCTCGCCGACCAGAACGTGCTGATCAAGACCGGCGGCGCCGAGGTCGGCGCGACGCTCGTCAGCGGCGAGCGCCAGGCCGCCGCGATGATCACGCAGGGCCATACGCAGCGGGCGATCGCCGCCGGCGGCAAGCTGCGCATCGTCATCCCGCCCGAGGGCGCACCGATGCTCTACACGGTGATCTTCATCCCCGCCAAGGCGCCCAATCCCGAGGTCGGCAAGAAGTTCCTCGACTTCGTGCTGAGCCAGGAAGCGCAGCAGATGCTGGACGGCAAGCACTTCAGCACCTCGCTGCGCAAGGGCATGCCGTGGAACGAAACCGGCACCGGCGCCAAGCCGCTCAGCGAGGTGAAGCCGATCGCGAGCTCGCCGGAGGACCTCGAGAAGGAGCTCGCCATGACCGAGGAGCTGCTCACCGAGTACAACGACCTGTTCAAGTGAGGCTCCGAAGCCGCCCCGGCGGTCGATCGACGACGGCCGCGTGCCTCACGCGGCCGTCGGCGCGCCTCCCGGTGCCGCGCCCACTCCCCTCTCGTGCCGACGGACCGTATCGATTATCGTCGTAGAGCCTTTTGCCATTCGAGCGGCCCCGTGTATCTTTCGGATGGGCAAAAGCGACGATCAAGCTGCGCTCAGAGCGACGGCGGGGCGCCGTGACCATTTCGAATGTCGCACATCCGACATGGTCGCACGTCGTTCTGGTGGAAAATGCGCGAAGCTGTCGAGGGAGGAACCGAAATGACTGACGGATTCGGAACTGGCGGAGCTTCGCGCCGCGACGTGCTGAAGGGTGCCGGCGCCGGCTTCGGCGCCCTGGCGATCGGCGGGCTGTGGCCCGAGGCGCTGCTGGCGCAGGAGAAGGTCGCCTTCTACAGCGCGCTGGCGGTCGAGCCGACCAACGATCTGTGCAAGCTGTTCACCGATGGCGGTGGCGGCGCCATGGAGTATTTTCGCGCCGGATCCGCCAATGTCGCGCAGAAGTACGAGCAGGAGGTGAAGGCGAACCAGGTCCGCGCTTCCGTCATGTGCCTGACCAACCCGACGCTCGTCAAGAAATGGGCGGATGAAGGGCTGCTGATGAAGTATGCGAGCCCGGAGTACAAGCAATATCCCGCAGAATTCGTGTTGCCAGACTACTTCGGCCCGATGCAGGGCGAGCCGTCCGTGATGGCCTACAACACCGAGCTGGTGAAGGCGGAGGACGCACCGAAGACCTGGACCGACCTGCTCGATCCGAAGTGGAAGGGCAAGCTCGTCATGACCGATGCTGCGTCGGCCAATGCGGCGCTGCACTGGTACGCCGCGATGCGCGCCACCTACGGCAAGGAGTTCCTGCAGAAGCTCGCCGACCAGAACGTGCTCATCAAGACCGGCGGCGCCGAGGTGTCGAGCACGCTCGTCAGCGGCGAGCGGCAGGTGGCGGCGATGGTCACCCAGGGTCACACGCAGCGGGCGATCGCCAAGGGCGGCAAGCTGCGGATCGTCATCCCGGCCGTCGGCGCGCCGATGCTGACGACGGTGATCTTCATCCCGGCAAAGTCGCCCAATCCGGAAGTCGGCAAGAAGTTCCTCGACTTCGTGCTCTCCGAGAAGGCGCAGGCGCTGCTCGACGCCAAGTATTTCGCGCCCTCGCTGCGAAAAGGCATGCCCTGGAAGGACACCGGCACCGGTGCCATGCCGCTCAGCGAGGTGAAGCCGCTGGCGAGCTCGCCCGCCGACCTCGAGAAGGAGCTCGCCATGACCGAGCAGCTCACCCAGGAATACACCGAGCTCTTCAAGTAAGAGCCGGGCGTTAGCGCAGAGCCGGGATCGACCAGAAGCCGATGGCCGCCGCCAGCGACAGTCTCGCCGCCCCGCTCGCGCAGAAGCGGACCCGGGCCTATTCGTTCCGGGATCCGCTTCTCTACGTGCACGGTCTGGTGCTGGTCGTGCTCGTCTTCCTCATCGTCTATCCCGGACTGATCCTGCTCGAGCTGTCGTTCCGGGACAAGGAAGGCAACTTCTCGCTCGTCTGGTACCAGCAGGCGTATGCGAACGCGCGCAACCTCGCCGCGATCGTCAACACCGTCATCATCGCCGTCGGCTCGGCCCTGATGGCGGCCGTCGTCGGCACTATCCTCGCCTGGGCGGTGGTGCGCACCGACATGCCCGGCCGCACCTTCACGGCGATCGCCTCGATCGTGCCGTTCATCACCAGCTCCTTCATCGGCGCGCTCGCCTGGGTGCTGCTCGGCAGCCCGGAGGTCGGCCTGGTCAACCAGGGCTGGCGCTGGCTCGTCGGCGGCGACGCCGTGCTGATCAACATCTACTCGATCTGGGGCATCATCTTCGTCATCGGCCTCTACGAGGTGCCGTTCATCTTCCTGATGGTGGCCGGCGCGCTGCGCTCGATGGATCCGAGCCTCGAGGAGGCGTCGCTGGCCTCCGGCGCCGGCACCTGGCGGACGACGACGCGGGTGACGCTGCCGCTGGTGCTGCCGGCCATCCTCGCCGGCTCCCTCGTCGTCTTCGTGCTCGCCGCCGAGCAGTTCGGCGTCCCCGCCGTGCTCGGCACGCCGAACCGCATCCGCGTGCTGACGACCAGCATCGTCTCGGCGCAGACCTTCTATCCGCCGCAGCGCGGGCTCGGCGCGGCGCTCTCGGTGACGCTGCTCGCGATCGCCCTCGTCGGGCTCTTCCTGCAGCGCCGGATCCTGCGCGGCCGCTCGTTCACGACGGTCGCCGGCAAGAGCTCGCAGCCGCGACGGATGAAGCTCGGCGCCTTCCGCTGGGTACTGTTCGCGATCTGCACGACCTATCTGATGCTGGCCGTGGTGCTGCCGTTCTCGACCATCTTCGTCAGCTCGATCCGCACCATCTGGACCTCCGACTTCCGCTGGGAGCAGTTCACGCTCGAGAACTACCGCTGGGTGTTCTTCGAGTATCCGCTGACGCAGCGGGCGATTCTCAACAGCCTGTTCCTCGCCGTGGTCGGTGCCACGGTGACGATCCTGTTCTGCGCCCTGGTCTCGTTCCTGTCGTTGCGCACGAAGCTGCCCGGCCGGCACCTGCTCGACTATCTCAGCATGCTGCCGCTCGGCATCCCCGGTGTCGTCCTCGCCTTCGCCATGCTCGAGGTCTGGATCAACCCGCCGCTCGTGCTCTACGGCACGATCTGGATCATGTTCATCGCCTATTTCACGCGCTATCTGCCGATCGGCGTGCGCTCGACCTCGGCGACGCTCGTGCAGATCCATCCCGAGCTAGAGGAATCCTCGCTGTCCTGCGGCGCCAACTGGCTGCAGACCTTCGCCCGGGTGACGCTGCCGCTCCTGAAGCCCGGCATCATCGCCGGCTGGATCCTGCTCTTCCTCGCCTTCTCGCGGGAGCTGAGCGCCTCGGTGCTTCTCTATTCGCCGGGGCTGGAGGTTATCTCGGTGGTGATGTACGACCTGCAGCAGAATGGCCAGTTCCGCGAAATCTCTGCCTTGGCGGTGTTCCAGATCGTGTTCTCGATCGCGATCCTCCTGATCGCCAAGCCGTTCGTGACCAAGCGGAACGACCTGCATGCCTGACCCGCATCCGGTGATGCGACACCGCAGCGAACGGACGCCGGCACCTCGGTCAGTCGAGCCCCCAAGCCACCCACCATTCGTCGATCGACACGGAACTCGGAGGAATCCCATATGGTCATAGCCCCCGACAAGCCGGCGGCCCCGCAGCCGCAGGAAGCCAAGAACTTCAAGCTCCTGGGGCACGACCGGTCGGCCGCCTGGGGCGGCGGCAGCCTCGTCGAGGTGAAGAACGGCCACGCCTATGTCGGCTCGGTCGGCAACTCCTCCTACAACGGGCCGGAAGGCTTCACCGCGCACGACGTCACCGACCCGCGCAATCCGCGCAAGGTGTTCGAGTTCCGGGCGCCGCCCGGCATCCACATGCACAAGCTGCGCGTCGTCGGCGACCATTTCCTCTACGTCAACGCCGAGAAGATCAAGGGCGAGAAGCCCGAGCACCCGACCGGCATCTTCATCTTCGACATCTCGAAACCCGCCGAGCCGCGCCAGGTCGGCTTCTACGACATGCCGCTCGGCGGCCCGCACCGCTTCGGCGTCGACAACGAGCGGCAGCTCGCGCTGCTACCGGCCAATGCCGAGGGCTGGGACGAGCGGGTGATCTGGGTGGTCGACATCAAGGATCCGCTGAAGCCGCAGGTGATCAGCCAGTGGGGCCTGCCGCAGCAGAAGCTCGTCGACGGCAAGTCGAAGCTGCCGAAACAGCTCGCCGAGCCCGAGCACGTCTGGATGATGCACGGCCCGCCGGTGATCCGCGGCAACCGCATGTACGGCGCCTTCTGGGGAGGCGGCGTCGCGGTGATCGACTGCACCGACCTCACCGACATGAAGCTGCTCGGCCATGTCGGCTGGTCGCCGCCCTTCATCGGCTCCACGCACACCGCCTGGCCGCTCGGCGACCGGCCCTACCTCATCGTCACCGACGAGGCGCGCGGGCGGAAGAAGTTCTGGGACAGCCAGTTCATGTGGGTGATCGACATCCGCGACGAGACCAACCCGCTGCCGGTCGGCACCTTCTTCCCCGAGCGGGAGAAGTACTTCAACCGCGAGGGTCGCTTCGGGGCGCACAACATTCTCGAATACATGCCGGCAGAGGGCCCCTGGAAGGATCTCGTCTTCCTCACCTACTTCAACGCCGGGCTGCGGGCGGTGGATGTCAGCGACCCGATGCGACCGAAGGAAGTCGGCTATTTCGTGCCGGAGCTGCCGTCGGACCAGAAGGGCATCCAGTCGAACGACATCGGGCGGGACGAGCACGGTCGCCTGTATTTGATCGACCGCTGGGGCGCCGGCATGCATATTCTCGAATACACCGGCTGAGGCCGACCGCACGGGAGCGCCCGAGCCGGGCGGCCAGCCCGGCTCGCGCACGCGTCTCCTCCCTCTCCCCCTGAAAGGGGGAGACCGGACTCGCGTCGCGAGCCGAGAGGGGGTCCTCTTCTGGGCCGGAAGCCCCCCACCCGGACGGCTTCGCCGTCTCGACCTCCCCCTTGCAGGGGGAGGAGAAGCCAACGGCTCCATCTTCGGAACAAGAAGCCGGTTCACCAAGCCGGCGGTCGAGCACAAAGGATCGGAACATGAAGCAGCGGAAGCTCGGCAGCCAAGGGCTCGTCGTATCGGCCGAAGGCCTCGGATGCTCGGGAATGACGGGCGATTACGGCGTCCGCGACGACGTCGAGTCGGTGGCGACGCTGAAGCGCGCGATCGAGCTCGGCGTCACCCTGTTCGACACCTCCGACGCCTATGGCGCCGGAGCCAACGAGGAGCTGATCTCGGGCGCCATCGCGGGGCAGCGGGACAAGATCGTCATCGCGAGCAAGTTCGGCAACATCCGCGGCCCCGGCGGCCAGCGCGGCGGCGTGAACGGCAAGCCGGACTATGTGCCGGTCGCGCTGGAGGCGAGCCTGAAGCGGCTCAAGGTCGACCACATCGACCTCTACTACCAGCACCGCGTCGATCCGAGCGTGCCGATCGAGGACACGGTCGGGGCGATGGCCAAGCTCGTCGAGCAGGGCAAGGTCCGCTATCTCGGGCTGTGCGAGGCCGGGCCGGAGACGATCCGCCGGGCGCATGCGGTGCATCCGCTGACCGCCCTGCAGATGGAGTACTCGCTGTGGACGCGGGACGCCGAGAAGGCGATTCTCCCGGTGCTGCGCGAGCTCGGCATCGGCCTCGTGCCCTATAGCCCGCTCGGCCGCGGCTTCCTCACCGCCGCCTTCAAGAGCCGCGCCGACCTCATCGCCACCGACCGCCGGCACGACCATCCGCGCTTTCAGGAGGGCAATTTCGAGCAGAACCTGCCGCTGCTCGAGGCGCTGAAACAGGTCGCCGACGCGCATGGCTGCAAGCCCGGCCAGGTCGCCCTCGCCTGGGTGCTGGCGCAAGGCGAGGACGTGGTGCCGATCCCCGGGACCAAGCGCCGGAAGTACCTCGAGGAGAACGTCGCCGCCGCCGACATCGTTCTGACGCCGGCCGAGATCGCCTCGCTCGAGCAGACCTTCCAGCCCGGCGTCGCCGCGGGCCTGCGCTACCCGGCCTTCCAGCTCGAGAAGATGGGAATCTAGGCGCCAGCGCCATCCTGCAGCCTCCACCTCGTCGTCCCGCGGCTCGACCGCAGGACCCATCTTGGTTCCGGCCACGGGAAAAGATGGATCCTGCACTTTCGCGCAGGATGACGAGGGAGGACGAACCGGGAGAGGTGCCGACCGAGTGGCCGGGGAAGCCAGCCGTCGTCCTGCGGCTCGACCGCAGGCCCCCTCCTTCAAGACTCTCGGCAACAGCAGCGACGGAATGCGTCTCAATCGTCGATCAGCAGCGTCTCCGGAACCGCGAGCGCTGCGGCGAGCGCCTTGCGCGCCTTGTTACCCGGCGCCTGCCCGCGCTCGATCCGCGAGACGTAATTCTTTGCCAGCCCGGTCTTCTCGGCGAGCTGCTCCTGCGTCAGCCCGCGCCATTTGCGAAGCACCTTGACGATGTTCTCGCCGCGCCCGATCGCGAAGCCTACATCGCCCGGCAGCAGGATGTCGCGGCCCTCGGCGACGGCGCGCATGCTCTCCTTGACGGCGGCGACATCGGAGGCCTCCTCGAGCTCGTCGAGCAGCGCCTCGTAGTCGGCGCGCGGCAGGATCGCGAATTCCTCGCCATTCGGGGTTTTGAAGTACTGCGCCTTGGTCATCGGCCAACGATCCGTTGCTCAGTCATAGACGTCCCTGCGGTGACCGACGAGGCGAACGATGATTTCCGCGTCAGTCTCGACGAAAACGGCGCGCCAGGTTCCGACCCGCAAGCGAAATCCATTCTCCAGGCTCTTGTAGGCGGTGACATCGGCGCTCTCGCCGCCAGCGTAGGCGTCGAGCTTCGCCCGAATCCGCTCCGCCACCACGGGGTCGAGCTTGCGCATCTGCTTAGCGGCGGCCCCAGTAAGCACGACCTTTTTCATGATCAAAATAAACCAAAAAGGTTTATGACGTCGAGCGAGAACGCTGGAGATGCGACGAATTGCAGTCCCTCGGGGCATGGCGCCAGGCTGGCGGCCTCGGTCGGACAGCGAACCGGCAGGAGCACGAACGCGGCAGGCCGTGTCGAGGGCCGAGGCATACGCTCAGTGAGTCCTCATTTGTGCCCTTCGAGCCACTCCAGGGCTTGCGCCGCCGCGCGGTCGGGCGGGAAGACCGGGTAGAACGCGTGCTCGACGACGCCGTCGCGCAGCACGAGCGTCATCCGCTTCAGGAGCACGGCGCCGCCGAACTCGAAGGTCGGCAGATCGAGGGCGCGGGCGAACTCGCCCGAAGCGTCCGACAGAAGCGGATAGGGCAGGTGCAGCCGCCCGACCACCTCGCGCTGGAAATCGCCGTCCTGCGCCGACAGGCCGAAGACACGGACGCCGAGGCGCGCGAACTCCTCCTCTGCATCCCGGAAGGCGCACGACATCGGCGTGCAGCCGCGGGCGCCGGGAATGGCGTTCCAGCTCGCCGGCACCGTCTCGTCGGGCGGCGCGGTACGAGGATAGACATAGACGACCGTCCGCCCCGGCAGATCGGCGAGCACCACCGAGCCGCCGTCCGTCGCCGGAAGTGCCAGTCGCGGAAGCCGCATTCCCGGCAGATGCGCCGCGGCGCCGTCGTCGACCGGCACCGGCAGGTCGGACGGCAGCCCGTGAGTCTGCGCGGTGCTCATCCTTTCTCGCGCATCAGGCGCGCCTTCTCCCTGGTCCAGTCGCGCTGCTTCTCGGTCTCGCGCTTGTCGTGCAGCTTCTTGCCGCGCGCCAGCGCGAGCTCGAGCTTGGCGCGGCCGCGATCGTTGAAATAGAGCTTCAGCGGCACGATCGTCATGCCCTCGCGCTGCACGGCGACGACGAGCCGGTTCAGCTCCCGCCGGTGCACGAGAAGTTTTCGCGGCCGCCGCGTCTCGTGGTTGAAGCGGTTGGCGGCGAGATATTCCGGGATGTAGGCGTTGTAGAGCCAGAGCTCGCCCTTGTGCTCGCCGGCATAGGATTCGGCGATCATCGCCTTGCCGGTGCGCAAGGACTTCACCTCGGTGCCGGACAGAGCGATGCCGGCCTCGAGCGTGTCGCCGATCTCGTAGTTGAAGCGCGCCCGCCGGTTGTCGGCGATCAGCTTGTTCGGCGAGTCCTTCTTCGCTGCCATCGCCTCAGCCGTTGATCAGCCCGGCATGCACCATCGCCTCGCGCACCGTCGCCTTGGTCTGCTCGCCGGTCTCGACCAGCGGAAGGCGGACCTTCGCCGAGCAGCGGCCGAGCAGCTCCAGCGCATATTTCACCGGCGCCGGGCTCGTCTCCACGAACAAGGCCTCGTGCAGCGGCGACAGCCGGTCCTGGATCGCCAGCGCAGCGGCGAAATCGCCCTCGAGGCAGTGCTCCTGGAACTCGGCGCAGAGCCGCGGTGCGGCATTCGCCGTCACCGAGATGCAGCCGTGCCCGCCATGCGCCATGAAGCCGAGGGCCGTCGCGTCCTCGCCCGTCAGCTGGATGAAGTCCGGGCCCATCTTGTGGCGCTGCTTGCTGACGCGGGCGACGTTGGCGGTCGCGTCCTTCACCCCGGCGATGTTCCCGAGCTCGTAGAGCCGCGCCATGGTGTCGACGCTCATGTCGATCACCGAGCGGCCGGGGATGTTGTAGATGATGATCGGGATGCCGACGGCGTCGTTGATCGCCTTGTAGTGCTGGTAGAGGCCCTCCTGGGTCGGCTTGTTGTAGTAGGGCGTCACGACCAGCAGCCCGGACGCCCCGGCCGCTTCGGCATGGCGGGCGAGCTCGATCGCCTCGGCGGTCGAGTTCGAGCCGGCGCCGGCGATCACGGGCACGCGGCCGCCGGCCTCGTCGATGCACCACTCGACCACCTGGCGGTGCTCGGCATGGGTGAGCGTCGGGCTCTCGCCGGTGGTGCCGACGGGCACGAGTCCGTGACTGCCCTCCTCGATCTGCCAGGCGACCAGCGCCCGGAACGCTTTCTCGTCGACGCCGCCGTTCGCGAAGGGGGTGACCAGCGCGGGCATCGAGCCGTGAAACGGCGGGCGGGACGTCATGACGTGCACTCCAAGGAAGACGCGTCCACCGATAGCGAGCGGGGGAGCCGGTGAAAAGCCCCGTTTCGGGGCCGGGCGGCCGCTGAGGGGCGGCATTCGCCCCTTCCGGCCGCGGAAATGGGAGAAAAGGCGCTTCTGCGCCCGCTCCGCCCGCGGCAGGACCTCGTCCCCCGAGGGTAGACGCCGCGGTTAGCGTTTCGTAAAGGTGGTGCGGGGGAAAACTGGGGGAAAGCCACGGGCGACAATCCTTCACCTTAGCCGAGACGTCATGTCCCGACCGATTCTGATTGGACTGACGGCCGCCCTGTTGGCGGCCGGCCCGGCGCTCGGCAAGCCTGCCGCGGCGGCGAAGAAGCCTGCGGCGAAATCGGCCGCTGCCGCCAAGGCCTCGACGGCCAAGGCCAGTCCGGCGACGGCCGGGAGCGTGGCCAAGACCGCCGTGCCGCTGCCGCGCCCGGCGCCGGTGCCCAAGGGCGCCTCGCAGAAGCAGACCCAGACGCTCGCCTACGCCCCCTCGGTGCCAGGCGCCGTACCGGCCTCGCTGATGACCTTCGCGCCCGGCGGCGCCGCCATACCGGTGCCGACCGCGGCGCCCGAACAGGCCGCCGCGCCGGTCCCCAAGCCGGCGCCGCCGACGCGGTCGCTGATGGCTTCGCTCAACATGGACGTGACCGGTGCGCTCGGCGCCGGCGAGCGGCTCGCGCCGGTCCCGGCGGAGGAGTTGGCGGCGCTGCGCTCGGCCATCGACAGCCTGAAGAAGGGCCGCCTGTCGGACGCGCTCGCGCTGCGGCCGCAGCTGAAGGATCCGGGATCGCTGGCGCTGCTCGACTGGCTCGCCATCCGGCTCGCCTCGCGCCAGGTCGGCCTGTCGCGAATCGAATGGTTCCTGCGCACGCACCCGACCTGGCCTGGCATCGCCGCCATTCGTCGCCGCGCCGAGGAGGCGCTGTGGAACGAGGATGCCGAGCCGGCGCATGTGCGCGCCTTCTTCGGCACAACGCCGCCCACCACCGGAGAGGGCAAGCTGGCGATCGCCCGTGCGCTGCTCGCCGGCGGCGAGGGCACCAAGGCCGCGGCCTGGGTGCGCGACGCCTGGCGGCACGACGTCACCGCGCCGGCCCTCGAGGACAAGGTCTACGCGCGCTTCGGCGCCATGCTGACCGCGGACGATCACGAGTACCGCGCCGAGCGGCTGTTCTTCGCCGATCGCGTCGACCAGGCGTTGCGCATCGCGGAACGCGTCGGCGGCGCCTACCCGGCGGTCGCCAAGGCGCGCGCCGCCGTGGTGCGCGGGGCCAAGAACGCCGGCGCCCTGCTCGAGGCGGTGCCGCGCGAGGGCCGCCGCGAGCCGGGCTATCTCATCGCGATGTCGCAATACCATCGCCGCGCCGACCGGCCGAAGGAGGCCGCTGCGGCGCTGATGGCCGCCGTGCGCGATCCCGCCCAGCTCGGGGATGCCGACGAGTGGTGGGTGGAGCGCCGCCTCGTCGCCCGCGACCTGATCCTGGCCGGCGACGCGCGCACCGCCTACCATCTCTGCCGCGACCATTCCGCCCTCTCGCCGCAGGACCGCGCCGAGGCGGAGTTCCACGCCGGCTGGATCGCCCTGCGCTTCCTCAAGGAGCCGAGCACGGCGCAGCGGCACTTCGCGGCGCTCGACAGCGTCGCGCAGACCGCGCTCAGCCGCTCCCGCGCCAGCTACTGGCAGGGACGCGCCGCCGAGGCGGCCGGCGACAGCTCGCGCGCGCGGGGCTTCTACGACGCCGCGGCCCGCTTCGCGACCACCTATTACGGCCAGCTCGCCCGCGCCCGGCTCGGGATGAAGGACCTGCCGCTGCGGCCGATCCCGAAAGCCTCCGCCGAGGAGCGGCTGGTCTTCGAGCGCACTCCGGCCGCCCGGGCGCTGCGCATCCTCTACGTGCTGAAGGAGCGTGAGCTCGCCATCGGCCTCGCCGCCGCCTACGCCGAGAGCGAGAGCGATCCGGGCCAGCTCGGCATGCTCGCCGAGCTCGTCGGCCAGCAGATGGACGTGCGCAGCATGCTCGCCGTCGGCAAGGCGGCGGTATCGCGCGGGCTGCCGCTCGACCTGCTCGCCTATCCGACCATCGGCATCCCGAGCTTCGAGGCGCGGGGCAATGCCGTCGAGCCGTCGGTCGTGTTCGCGATCGCCCGTCAGGAGAGCGCCTTCAATCCGGCGGCGATGTCACCGGTCGGCGCCCGCGGCCTCCTGCAGCTGATGCCCGGCACCGCCAAGATCACCGCCAAGCAGGCGGGGCTGCCCTACGATCTGAAGCGGCTCACCGCCGACCCGGTCTACAATGCGACGCTCGGCGCCTATCACCTCGGCCACCTCGTCGACAATTACGACGGCTCCTACATCATGACCTTCGCGGCCTACAATGCGGGCCCCGGCCGAGTGAAGCAGTGGGTGGCGAAATATGGCGATCCGCGCTCCGGCAAGATCGACCCGGTGGACTGGGTGGAGCTGATTCCCTTCACCGAGACGCGCAACTATGTGCAGCGCGTGATGGAGAACGTGCAGGTCTATCGCGCCCGCCTCTCCAACCGGTCCGGACTGCTGATCGAGGCCGACCTCCGCCGCGGCATCCGCTGAGGCCGGCCATGGCCATCGCCGGCGCGGACGAGCCGCGCTCGCTGCATCTGCCGGCGCCGGACGGATTGCTTCTGCACGCGCTCGAATGGGGCTCGGCGGTATCGCCGCGCCTGCCGGTGCTGTGCCTGCCCGGCCTCGCCCGCACCGCCGATGACTTTCCCGTGCTCGCCGCAGCGCTGTCCGCGCGAGACGGCCGGCGAGTGATCGCCGTCGACTATCGCGGGCGGGGCGGCTCCGCGCGCGATCCCGACCCTGCCCGCTACACGGTGGCCGTCGAGGCGGCCGACGTCCTCACCGTCTGCGATGCGCGAGCGATTCGTCGCGCCGCGATCGTCGGCACCTCGCGCGGCGGGCTCGTCGCCATGCTGCTCGCCGCGCTGCGCCCGGAGCTGTTGGCCGGCGTCGTGCTGAACGACATCGGTCCGGTGATCGAACCGGCCGGCCTTGCGCGCATACGCGGCTATGTCGGCAAGCTGGCGCCGCCGCGGAACTGGACGGAGGCAGCGCGGCTGCTCGCCACCGTGCTCGGCGCGCAGTTCCCCGCCCTGATGCCGGCCGACTGGGAGCGCCGCGCACGCCTCACCTGGAGCGAGGAGGCGGGCGGGCTCGCGCTCCGCTACGACCCGCGCCTCGCCGACAATCTCGCGGCGGCGGACATTCCGCCGCTCTGTGAGGCGTTCGACCGATTCGGAGCGACGCCGGTGCTCGTCATCCGCGGTGCGCTGTCGGATCTGTTGTCGACGGAGACGGTCGAGGCGATGGAGCAGCGCCTGCCGCGGGTCGACAGCTGGGTCGTCGCCCACGAAGGCCACGCGCCGCTGCTCGAGGACGCCGCGACAGTCGACCGAATCGCCCGCTTCGTCGACGAGGTCGAGCGCCTGCCGTCGAGCTGATCGCCGCCGGGCCACCATCTTCCCGCCCCGCGCCGCGAAGGAAGGCTGGGTCCTGCGGTCGAGCCGCAGGACGACGAGGAGCTTCCCCGCCCGCGCGACTCCATTCAGGGGCGACTCCAGCCACCCGCCGATTCTATCCACGGCCACCGAACCAAGGACGACCGGGCGTCTCCTTCGTCATCCTGCGCGAAGGGCGAAGGCTCCATCCTCGCGCCTGCGCCACGAGGAAGGAAGCGCGCTCCGGCGCACCGCCCCGGTCTCCGCGCGTCCGCCCGCGGTCGGCCGGTGGTATCCGCGCAAGCAAAAGCCCCGGCGCCGAGGCGCCGGGGCTCGAAAGGCGATTCAAAGAGGTGGTCGGATCAGAACGAGCGCTCGACGCGGATGCGGCCGCCCCAGGTTTCCTTCTGGCCGTTCGGGGAGGCGCCGGTGTAGCCGCCGCCCTTGGTGAACTTCTGCGCGCCGTCGAAGATCTGCGTGTAGTCGACTTCGAAGCCGATGCTCAGATCCTTCACCGGCGTCCAGAGCAGCTGGCCGGCAAACTGGCCCGCCGTCCAGTCCGGATTGAAGCCGAGCACCTTGCCCTGGTAGTCGATGTCGGCGAACGAACCCGAGAAGTTGACCTGCCAGTTCGGGTTGAAGTTGTGCACGAAGCCGCCGTTGACGTTCCAGCCGTCGGTCAGCTTGATCTTGTTGCTGCCCGGGTTGCGGATGTAGTCGCTCTGCGGCAGGCCGCTCATCTGGTTGAAGACGCCGCCGAAGCCGCCGTCCTGACCCGAGATGATGTAGCTGAGCGCGCCCGAGCCGAACGCGCCGCTGGCGTAGACGTAGTCGTCCGCGCCGATCATCGGCAGGTTGACCTGCACGCCGCCCTGGACGGCCCAGCCCCACTCCTCGCGGTTGCCGCTCGCCACGCGGCGCCCGGCCGCCGACAGCTTCGCCTCACCCCAGCCCTGCTCGACGCGCAGGTTGCCGACGATGTCCGGAACCACCTGGCCGCCCTGGTTGAACGGCATCGGCTTCGTCGTGGCGCCGAAGGGCACCTGCGTGAAGCCGTTCAGGTTCTTGTCCGAGTCGCGATAGGTCTTGTCCTCGACGGCGATGGTCGCCGAGAAGCCGTTGCCGAACTGCGCCGTATAGGCGGCCATCAGGGTCACGATGTCCGAGACGAGCATGCCGCTGTAGGACGGGTACGGCTTGAAGTCGAACATGGAGTCCGTGTAGCCAACGGTCAGGCCCGCGAACTGGATGTAGGCCTGATCGAGCAGCGCGCCCCCGGTCGAGGGCCCCGTCCGCGAATCGATCTGGTAGCGGATGTAGCTGCGCAGCAGCCCGTACTCGGTCGCCGTGCGGGCGTCGAAGTTGACGCGGCCGCGCGCCCGGAAGGCGAGATCGTTGGTGTTGTAGTTGCCGTCCTTCTTACGCTTCGGCTCTTCCATCCAGAGATATTCGGCGCGCACCAGGCCGCTGATGCGCAGGCAGGTCTCCGAGCCCGGGATGTAGAAGAACCCCGTCCCGTAGGTGTCGCACACTTTCACATACTCGACCGGCTCCGCCATCGGCAGGTCGGCAGCCTGCGCTCCCGCGACTGCGGCGAGACCCGCAGCGCCACCGAGAACCAGGCTCGTGATCAGCTTCATTGTAGCCCCCAGAACGTTCGAGACCCGAAAGAGCCTCAGCTGCAGTCAGGATAATCCGACGCCGCCCGCGTGCAATGGCCGACGGCCGCCGAAGAGCCTGTGCAATGCAGTACGCGAGCGGGTGTGACGAACAAGTCGCGCTCATTTTGTAGGCACGTGCCTCGAGACGTCCCCTTGTGCACCGCAGCATTGCCGCACGCGATACGAAAGGCCTTAACGCAGCGATGCGTGCCGCCCCTTCTCGCTCACGAGCTCGAGCGAATCAGCCGAGCTTCGAGGCGGCCTAGGCACGACCGCGAGGATCCCGGGAGCGAAGGACAGGTCTGCACAAAGAAAAACCCCGGCGCCGAGAGGCGCCGGGGCTCGAAGGTGAAACGTCGGAGGTATCAGATCAGAACTGGCGCTCGACACGCATACGGGCGCCCCAAGTCTCCTTCTGACCGTTCGGCCGCGAGTTGTCGTAGCCGCCGCCCCGCTGGAACTTCTGCGCGCCGTCGAAGATCTGCGTGTAGTCCACTTCCACGCCGATATCGAGGTTGCGCACAGGCGTCCAGATCAACTGACCGGCGAACTGACCGGCGGTCCAGTCCGGATTGAAGCCGAGCACCTTGCCCTGGTAGTCGACGTCAGCATACGACCCCGCGAAGGTGACCCGCCAATTCGGGTTGAACCGGTGGACGAAGCCGCCGTTCACGTTCCAGGCGTCGGTCAGCTTGATCTTGTTGCTGCCCGGGTTGCGGATGTAGTCGCTCTCCGGCAGGCCGCTCAGCGGAGCGAAGGTGCCGCCAAAGCCGTTGTCCTGACCCGAGATGATGTAGCTGAGAGCGCCCGAGCCGAAGGCACCGCTGGCGTACACATAGTCGTTCTCGCCGAGCATCGGGAGATTGACGAGCACGCCGCCTTGGACCGCCCAGCCCCACTCTTCGCGGTTGCCGCTCTGGACGCGATGTCCAGCCGCCGACAACTTCGCCTCACCCCAGCCCTGCTCGACCCGCAGGTTACCGACGAGGTCCGGAACGACCTGGCCGCCCTGGTTGAACGGCATCGGCTTCGTCGTGGCGCCGAAGGGCACCTGGGTGAAGCCGTCGAGGGTCTTGCCCGAGTCGCGGTAGGTCTTGTCTTCGACAGCGATCGTCGCCGAGAAGCCGTTGCCGAACTGGGCGGTATAGGCCGCCATCAGGGTCGTGATATCCGAGACCAGCATGCCGGAGTACGAGGGATACGGCTTGAAGTCGAACATCGAGTCGTTCAAGCCGACCGTCGCGCCAGCAAACTGGATGTAGGCCTTGTCGAGCAGCGCGCCACCGGTGCCGGAAGGCAGGGTGCGGGTGTCGATCTGGTAGCGGATGTAGCTACGCAGAAGCCCGTATTCCGTCGCCGTGCGGGCGTCGAAGTTCACGCGGCCACGAGCCCGGAAGGCGAGATCGTTGACGTTGTAGTTGCCGTCCTTCTTGCGCTTCGGCTCTTCGTACCAAAGGTATTCAGCACGGACCAGGCCGCTGACCCGCAGACAGGTCTCCGAGCCGGGGATGTAGAAGAACCCCGTTCCGTAGGTGTCGCAGACCTTCACGTATTCGACCGGTTCCGCCATCGGAAGGTCGGCAGCCTGTGCACCCGCCACCGCAGCGAGACCCGCCGCGGAGCCGAGGAAGAGGCTCGTAAACAGCTTCATTCTTTCCTCCAACGTTTCGAGACCCTCGAGGAGCCGGCTAGAACCCTGGGCCGATAGCCGGCCGTCGGAGCGTCCCTCGTCCCCGCGAGCTCGTCCACCAGGGTCCCCGATGAGCGAGACGACCGGGGCGCCCCCCTGTCGCAGTTCGACCATAGTCATGCCGCGTTTGCGCGCAACGAGATAACGCCCTCCGAAGGCCCTCCGGGCGCTGTTCCAAAAGCTGTGTGTCGAAAAGGTCACGAGCTTTGCAGTGGCCAGGGAGGCGATCGCTGCCGGCCGCGCGGGCGCTACCCGGACGGGGACTTTCTTGCCGATCAAAAGCTTAGCCGTGAGAGTCCGGTGCGCTCCGGGCGCCCCGCGAGGGCGCGCGGTTGCAGGAGCGGCGCTTGTCCACAGGCCCCCTCCTCACCAGTAGCCGGGGGGCGGCGCCCCCCTTGCGCGGCGGCGGAATTGGGGCGGCGCGCCGTCACCGGGCCGGGGCTCGCCGGCCTGGGCGCGGTCGATTCCGCTACTCCGCCGGCGTCGCGTCCGGGACGCGCAGCTCGGCCGGCTCCTCGGTGCGTCCGCGGCGGAGATAGGTGTAGACGCTCGGCACCACGAACAGCGTCAGCATGGTGCCGAGGGTCATGCCGCCGACGATCACCCAGCCGATCTGCTGGCGGCTCTCGGCGCCGGCGCCGGTGGAGAGGGCGAGCGGCACGGCGCCGAACACCATGGCGCCGGTGGTCATCAGAATCGGCCGCAGGCGCAGGACGGCCGCCTCGATCACCGCCTCGCGGACCGGCCGGCCGTCGGCCTGCCGCTGGTTGGCGAACTCGACGATCAGGATGCCGTGCTTGGTGATCAGGCCGACGAGAGTGATGAGGCCGATCTGCGAATAGACGTTGAGCGTGCCGCCCGCGAGATAGAGCGCGCCGAGGGCGCCGGTCATGGTGAGCGGCACGGTGAGGAGGATGATGACGGGGTCGACGAAGCTCTCGAACTGGGCCGCCAGCACGAGGAAGATGAAGACGATCGCCAGCACGAAGATCAGGCTGAGGCTCTGATTCGAGGCCTTGAACTCACGGCTCTGGCCGCTGAAGTCGATCTGCGTGCCGGTCGGCAGCACCTCGCGGGCCGTCCGCTCGAGATAGTCGATCGCCTCGCCCATCGTGTAGCCGGGCGCGAGGTTGGCGTTGATCTCGGCCGCGCGCAGCTGGTTGAAGCGGTTGAGCTCGCGCGGCGCCGTCGTCTCGCGAATGCGGACGATGTTCGACAGCTGGATCATCTCGCCGCCGGGCGAGCGGACGAAGATGGTCTGCAGCGTGTCCGGCGTCGCCCGGTCGGCCTGGGCGAGCTGGACGATGACGTCGAACTGCTTGCCGTCGATCTCGAAGCGCGTCACCTGGCGGCCGCCGAGCAGCGTCTCCAGCGTCCGCCCGACGGCCGACACGTCGAGTCTCAGGTCGGCGATCTTGGCGCGGTCGAGGGTGATCTCGATCTCCGGCTTGTTGAGGATGAGGTCGGTATCGACGTTGAGCAGGCCCGGATTCTCGCGCGCCTTGTCGAGCATGGCGTCGACGAATTTTTCGAGCTCGGCATAGGTGCCCGAGGTCTGGACGACCAGCTGCACCGGCTTGCCGAAGCCGCGCTGGCCGAGCGAGGGCGGGTTGGCCGGGAAGCTGGTCAGGCCAGGGATGCGGCCGAGCTTGGGCTGCAGCTCGGCGGTGACGTCCTGCTGCTTGCGGTCGCGCTCCTCCCAGGGCTTCAGCCGCGCATAGCCGAACATGCCGGTGACCTCCGGCGCGCCGGCGATGATGACGGCGCCGGCGACCTCGGGCAGCGCCAAGAGCGTGCGCTCGACCTCGCGCGCGTAACGCGAGGTGTAGTCGATGGTGGAGCCTTCGGGCGCGGTGCCGCGGACCGTGACGACGCCGCGGTCCTCGATCGGCGTCAGCTCCGAGCGGATGTTGGCGAACAGGTAGACGCCGGCGCCGGCGACGAAGAGCGCGAGCAGGATCACCAGCGGCCGCACGTGCAGGGTGGCGACGAGCAGCCGACGGTAGCCGGACTCGAGCCGGTCGAGGCCGTTCTCCAGGAAGCGGAAGAACCAGCCGTGCGAATGGTGCCGCTTCAGCAGCCGCGAGCACAGCATCGGCGTCAGCGTCAGCGCGACGAAGCCCGAGACCAGCACGGCGCCGGCGAGGGTCAGCGCGAATTCGGTGAACAGCCGCCCGGTGCGGCCCTGCGCGAAGGCGACCGGGGCGTAGACGGCGGCGAGCGTCAGCGTCATGGCGACGACGGCGAAGCCGATCTCGGCCGAGCCGCGGATCGCCGCCGCCTTCGGCGGCATGCCGTCCTCGATGTGCCGGTAGATGTTCTCGAGGACGACGATGGCGTCGTCGACGACGAGACCGATCGCCAGCACCATGGCGAGCAGAGTCAGCGTGTTGATGGTGAAGCCCATCGCGAACATCAGCGCGAAGGTGGCGATCAGCGACACCGGAATGGTGACGATCGGGATGATCGAGGCGCGGACGGTGCGCAGGAAGAGGAAGATGACGAGCACGACGAGCAGCGTCGCCTCGAGGATGGTGTGGAACACGCCGGCGATCGAGCGCTCGATGAACACCGACTGGTCGTAGCCGAGCTCGGCCGACACGCCCGGCGGCAGCGTCTCGCGGATCTCGGGCAGGAGCCCCTGCACCGCCTCCGACACCTCGAGCGGGTTGGCGACCGCCTGCTTGATGATGCCGACGGTGACCGAGGGCTGGGCGTTGTAGCGGCTGTCGCGCCTGAGGTCGGCGGCGCCGAGCTCGATCTGCGCCAGCTCGCGGAGCTTCACCTGATGGCCGCCGGCGACCTTGACGACGATGTTGCCGAACTGCTCCGGCGTCGTCAGGCCGGTGCGCGAGAGCACCGTGAACTCGCGGTCGAGACTCTCGATGCGGCCCGAGGGCAGCTCGACGTTCTGCGCGCGGATCGCGGCCTCGACGTCCTGGATCGTCAGGTTGTAGGCCGGCAGCCGCTCGCGATCGACCCAGATGCGCATCGCGTAGCGGCGCTCGCCGAAGATCTGCACGTCGGCGACGCCGAGCAGGTTCTTCAGCCGGTTCGAGATGTAGCGGTCTACATAGTCGGTCAGCTCGAGCGGCGACATGCGGTCGCTCGTGAAGGCGACGAACAGGATCGGCTGCGCGTCCGCCTCCACCTTGGTGATGACGGGCTCGTCGATCTCGTCCGGCAGCCGGCCGCGGACGCGGCTCACCCGGTCGCGGACGTCGCTCGCGGCGACCGCCGGATCGACGCTGAGGTCGAAGCGGACCGTGATGCGGCTCGATTCGGCGCGGCTCGTCGAGGACAGGATGTCGATGCCCTCGATGCCGGCGATGGAGCCTTCCAGCACTTGCGTGATCTGGCTCTCGATGATGCGCGCCGAGGCGCCCGGGTAGCGGGTCACCACCGACACCACCGGCTCGTCGACGCTCGGGTACTCGCGCACCGTCAGCCGCTGGTACGAGACGGCACCGATCAGCACGAGCACGAGGCTGAGGACGGTGGCGAAGACCGGCCGCTTGATGCAGATCTCGGAGATGCGCATGGCTCGGCTCCGCCGGTCAGGTCCGCGCCTGGGAGGCGACGACCTCGACCGAGGCGCCGTCGCGCAGCCGCGCATGGCCGGCCGTGACGACGGTGTCCTCCGGGCTTATCCCGGAGACGATCTCGACCGCGCCCGAGCGCCGCTCGCCGAGCCGCACCGGCGTCTCCAGCGCTTTGCCGTTCTGGACCCGGAACACCACCGGGCCGCTGACGCGCGGCACGATGGCGCCCTCGGGGACGATGACGACGCGCTCGCCGGCGTGGCGGCGGATGCCGACGCGGGCGAAGAGGCCGGGGCGCAGCACGCCCTCGGCGTTCGAAAGCCGCGCACGGATGCTGAGCGCGCGGCCGTTGACGTCGACCAGAGGGTTGATGGCGTAGATCTCGCCCGTGAAGGTGCGGTCGGGGATCGCATCGACGGCGACCTCGACCGACTGGCCGGGGCGGATCTGGGCGAGAAAAAGCTCGGGCACTTTGAAGTCGAGCTTCAGGACGTCGATCTTCTCGAGGTTGACCATCGCCTGGCCGGGCTGGACGAAGGCGCCGACGGATTGCAGGCGGAGACCCACGGTGCCGGAGAAGGGCGCGCGGATCTCGGTTTTCGACAGCCGCACCTGGGCGAGTTCCAGGGCCGCGCGGGCCGTCTCGAAGGCCGACTTCGCCTCGTCGGAGGCCCGCTCGGTGCCGGCGCCGGTCTTCGACAGCGCGGTGGCGCGGCGCAAATTGCCCTCGGCGAGGCTGAGGCGCGAGCGGGCATCGGCCAGCTCCGCCTGCAGCAGGGAATCGTCTAGCTTGACGAGGATTTCGCCGGCCTCGACCTTCTGCCCCTCCTGGAAGCGGATCTCGACGATGCGCCCGGTCTGCTCGGCGCTCACGGTGACCGACTCGTCGGACATCAGCGTGCCGACCGAGCGGATGGCGCTTTCCGAAGGCGTGGACTCGGCGCGCGCAACCTCCACCGGCGTCGGCCCGCGGCCATCGCGCCGGCCGGCGGGCTGCGGGGCTGCCGCCTGCTGGGCCGCGGGTGCGGTTTGCGGGCCCGCCCCGCCGTCGAGCAGGCCGCGTCCCCAGCCGATCGCACCCTCGATCGGCGTTTTCAGTTCCGGCGGCAGCTTATCGTTGACGACGGCATAGCCCAGCACCCCGGCGACGGCGAGCAGCGCGAGGGCGATCAGCGAGGTGCGCATTTGTGCTTCCAGTGAGACCCCAGCCGGATTTCGGGGCAATGCGGGGTGCCGTCAAGCAAACCTTGCGTGAAGGGAACCGCGACCGGGCCAAGCGATTTTATGCCGTGGGGCTGGACAAGCAAGCACTCCAGTCCTTTAACCCTTGTTAGAGTTCCCTGCCGGATCCGGCATCGTGGTCGTTCCGGCCGCGCAACAATCCTCCCTCGGGCTGATGCCTCTCCGCCTACGCAACGGCCGCGATCTTCTTTCCATTCTCGTCCTGCATGTGCTCGGCGGCCTGGTCGGCGGACTTCTGTCGGCGGTGCATATTCCGCTCGCCTGGATGATCGGCCCCATGCTTCTGACGGCCGGTTTCGCGGCGACGCGCGAGCTGCCGCCGCTGCCGCTGTTGCCACGCCGCACCGGCCAGCTGATCGTCGGCGGGGCGATCGGCCTCTATCTGACGCCGGCGGCGCTCGGCAGCGTGCTCGACGCCCTGGTACCGATCGTCGCCTCGACGATCGTCATCGCCTTGGTCGCCGTGCCGATCGCGCTGCTGCTCGGCCGCGTCGGCCGCACCGATGCGGCGACGGCGCTGTTCGCCGCGCTGCCGGGCGGGCCCGTGGAGATGGCACAGCTCGCCGAGCGCTATGGCGGCGAGGGCAGCCTCGTCGCGCTGACGCAGACGATGCGAATCGCCGCGATCGTCATCCTCATTCCGCCGCTGCTCGTTGTTCTCGGCAATCCGGTCGTCGACGTCATCCGGCTGCAGGTCGTGGTCAGCTATCCGGGGCTGGCGATGGCGCTCGCCTTCGCGGTCGCCGGGGCGTGGCTCGCCGCGAAGGTCGGCCTGATGAACCCGTTCTTCGTCGGTCCGATGCTGGCGGTCGCCACCGCCGCGCTGCTCGACCTGCCATTGTCGGGCATTCCCGGCGTGGTGCTGGCCGGCGCGCAGATCATGCTTGGCGTCTCGCTCGGCGGGATGTTCGACCGTCAGGTGCTGCGCCGGGGGCGGAACTTCCTCGGCGTCGCGTGCATGACGACGCTGCTCCTGATCGGCGTCACGCTCGTCATGGCGGCGGCCATGGCGGCCATGGGGGTGTCCACCTTCTCGACGCTCGCGCTCGCCAATGCGCCGGGAAGCGTCACCGAGATGGCGATCGCCGCCAAGGCGATGCATCTCGACGTCTCGCTGGTGGCCTCGTTCCACATCATCCGCATCCTGATATTGACGCCGAACGCGGCGCTGTTCTTCCGGGTCATGCGGCGGATGATCGAGCCGCACCTGCCGCCAAACGGGGGGCGGTGAGTCCGCCGTCATCGGAGTTGGGCACCGGCCTGTGGCCGCCCCGGGCGGATGCGACCTCGCCGAGAGCCCAATCCCATCTCCTCCTCATTGCCGGGCTTGTCCCGGCAATGAGGGAGAGGATTAGTCGCGAGGCGAGTCGTGTGCCTGGATTGCTTCGCTGCGCTCGCAATGACGAGCGGGATGGGGGGCGAACCTGATGGCGGTGGAGACGCGGCCTGGATTCGAACCAGGATGAGGTAGCTTGCACGCCGCCCGGGTAACCATTCCCCCACCGCGCCGTCCGACCGGAAGCCTTTCTCGCGCCGGCTCCGTTAACAGGGCGTTCGCCCGATCGGCCGCATGCGAGCCGATTCTCTGCGGCGATCCGGCCTTGGACAAGCGGCCCGGCGACGATATCTTGCAGCGACAAGCGCTGGATCGACCCCGTGATGGCCACCGAGCCGAGCCTCCCGACGACCCGAACGCCGATGGTCGACCGCTTCGGCCGCGCCATCACCTATCTGCGCGTCTCGGTGACGGACCGCTGCGACTTCCGCTGCGTCTACTGCATGTCCGAGCACATGACCTTCCTGCCGAAGGCGGACCTGCTGACGCTCGAGGAGCTCGACCGGATCTGCACGGCCTTCGTGAAGAAGGGGACCCGCAAGCTGCGCCTGACCGGCGGCGAGCCGCTCGTCCGCCGCGACCTGATGACGCTGGTGCGCAGTCTCGGCCGCCATCTCCGGTCGGGGGAGCTCGAGGAGCTGACGCTGACCACCAATGGCAGCCAGCTCGCCCGCTTCGCCGGCGAGCTCGCGGAAGCCGGCGTGCGGCGCATCAACGTCTCGGTCGACACGCTCGACCCCGATCGCTTCCGGCAGATCACCCGCCGCGGCGACCTTTCGGTGGTGCTCGACGGCATCGCGGCGGCGCAGCGGGCGGGGATCGCGGTGAAGATCAACACCGTCGCGCTGCGCGGCGAGAACGAGGACGAGCTCGCCGAGATGATGCGCTGGGCGCATGCCGGCGGCATGGACATCACCTTCATCGAGACGATGCCGCTCGGCGAGGTGGAGGGCGACCGCACCGACCGTTACCTGCCGCTGTCGCTGGTCCGTGCCCGCCTCGCACAGCGCTTCACGCTGACCGAGAGCCGTCACCGCACCGGCGGCCCGGCGCGCTACGTGCACGTCGCCGAGACCGGCGGCCGGCTCGGCTTCATCACCCCGCTCACGCATAATTTCTGCGAGAGCTGCAACCGCGTCCGCCTCACCTGCACCGGCACGCTCTACATGTGCCTCGGCCAGGAGGACGCCGCCGATCTGCGCGCCCCGCTGCGCGCCTCGAGCGACGACGAGCTTCTGTCGGCCGCCATCGACGAGGCGATCGGGCGCAAGCCGAAGGGACACGATTTCGTCATCGACCGGCGCCACGCCGGACCCGCACTCTCCCGTCACATGAGCGTCACCGGCGGCTGAGCCGCTTTTCACGTTTCGTTTCCCATCCTCCTGCTAAGCTCTGCGAGCTCGCCTCCCGCCGCCGGTTTCCCGAAATGCCGCGCGCCTACGACGTGATCGTGATCGGCCTCGGCGCCATGGGCTCCGCGGCGCTGTGGCAGCTCGCCCGGCGCGGCGTGCGCGTGCTCGGCCTGGACCGCTACGGCATCGGCCATGCGATGGGCTCCTCACACGGGCTGACGCGGATCATCCGCCTCGCCTATTTCGAGCATCCCGACTACGTGCCGCTGCTGCGCCGCGCCTACGAGCTGTGGCGCGAGACCGAGAATCTCAGCGGCCAGCGGCTCCTGTTCGTCACCGGCTCGATCGACGGCGGCCCGGAGCGCTCGCGCGTCATCCAGGGCGCGCTGCAGAGCTGCCGCGAGCACGGCCTGCCCTACAAGCTGCTCGACGCGCGCGAGGCGCAGCGCCGCTTCCCGGGCTACCGGCTGCCGGCCACCCATGTCGCCGTCCACCAGGCCGACGGCGGCTTCCTCGCCTCCGAGCGGGCCATCTTCGCCCATCTTTCGCTCGCCCTCGGCACCGGTGCCGAGATCCACGGCCACGAGCCGGTGCTGGCGGTCGAGCCTTCGGGCAGCGGCGCCGTGGTGGTCACCGAGTCGGCGCGCTACGAGACCGGGCGGGTGATCGTCGCCGCCGGCGCCTGGGTCGGCGATCTCGTGCCCGAGCTCGCCGGCAAGGCGGTGCCGGAGCGGCAGGTGCTCGGCTGGTTCCAGCCGAAGCGGCCGGAGATTTTCGCGCTCGGCCGCTTTCCGGTCTCCAACGTTCTGTCCGAGGCGGGCCACTTCTACCAGTTCCCGATCTGGGGCCAGCCCGGCTTCAAGATCGGCCTCTACCACCATCTGCACGAGAAGGGGCATCCGGACACCCTGTCGCGAGAGACGACGCCCGAGGACGAGGCGGCGCTGCGCGAGGGGATACGCCTCCTGTTCCCGGACGCCGACGGCCCGCTGCTGCGGATGACGACGTGCATGTTCACCAACACGCCCGACGAGCACTTCGTCATCGACACGCTGCCGGGGCGGCCGCAGATCATCGTCGCCTCGCCGTGCTCGGGGCACGGCTTCAAGTTCGCGAGCGTCATCGGCGAGCTCCTGGCCGACCTCGCCTCGACCGGCGCCGCCCGGCAGCCGATCTCGCTGTTCCGCCTCGACCGGCTCACCCGCGATGGAAGAGGCTGAGCGAAAAAAAGCCACGCCTGCCGAAAATCGCGGCACTTGCCTTGTTCCGGCTGGAATCGTCGGCCATTCACGTGATCGCGAGCCCGCGACGACCCCCGGCGCGAGCCCGCGACCGCAAAGAGACTCCCCGAGCATGACCGCCTCCGATGTCGCCGAACGGGCCAAGCGGCTCGACGCGACCACGAAGGGCATTGTCGCGATCTCGATCGCGATGGCCCTGTTCATCGCCAACGACGCCTTGATGAAGCTCGCCAGCGAGCGGCTTCCCTCCTCCGAGGTGATGGTGCTGCGCGGCATCTTCGCGAGCGTCGGCCTCGTCCTCGCGAGCCTCTGGAGCGGCGGCTCCCGCTCGATCGCCGGCATGGGCCGGCCGCTCGTCCTCGTTCGCTCCCTCCTCGAGGCGATCGTCTCCATCCTGTTCCTCACCGCGCTCGCCATGCTGCCGCTGGCCGAGATCACCGCCATCCTGCAGCTGTCGCCGCTCCTGATGGCGCTCGCCGCGGTGCTGCTGCTCGGCGAGCGCGTCGGCCTCGGCCGCTGGGCGGCGATCATCGCCGGCTTCGTCGGCGTGGTGCTGATCATCCGGCCGAGCTGGGAGGGCATCGCGGCGCCCCAGCTCCTCGCCCTGTCCAGCATCCTGCTGATCGTCTTCCGCGACCTCCTGACGCATCGGATCGGCACTGCCGTGCCGGCGCTCGCCGTCACGCTGGCGAGCACCGTGTCGGTGGTCCTCGGCGGCCTCGCCTTCGCGGTGTTCCAGGTCTGGTACTGGCCGACCGCCGCCGAGCTGCAGCTCCTGGTCGGCGCCTCGGTGCTGCTCGCCCTCGGCAACTTCCTGATGGTGCTGGCCTTCCGGAACGGCGGCGACCTGACGGTGATCACGCCGTTCCGCTACAGCGTCATCCTCTGGGCGCTGCTGAACGGCTGGCTGATCTGGGGCGACGTGCCGGACGCGCTGGCGCTGGTCGGCACGGCGATCATCGTCGCCTCCGGCTTCTACATCGTCCGCCGCGACGCCTCCTGGCGCAAGAGCCCGCCGATCGCGGGCGTCAAGCCGTGAGCGCTGCGCCGTCGCGGCGCGCGGTCGCCGGCATGCTGCTTGGCACCGGCGCCTTCGCGGTCAACGACATCTTCCTGAAGATCGTCGCCGACGAGCTGCCGGCGACCCAGATCCTGTGCCTGCGCAGCCTGCTCGCGACGGCCCTGCTCGGCGGGCTCGCCGTGGCGCTCGGCCAGGCCCGCTCGCTCGCCGCCGCGGCGCGCCCGCTCGTGCTCGTGCGCGGCACGATGGAGCTGTTCTGCGCGGTCCTGTTCGTCTCGGCGCTGCCCTTCGTGCCGATCGGCAACCTCACCGCCATCGCGCAGATGGCGCCGCTGATCATCACGCTGCTCGGCGCACTCGTCCTCGGCGAGATCGTCGGCTGGCGGCGCTGGACGGCGGTCGGCATGGGCCTCGCCGGCGGCATCCTGATCGCCGGCCCGGCCGAGGGCGGCGTCAATCTCTATACGCTGCTGGCGCTCGGCGTTCCGGTGATGGTCGCGGTGCGCGACCTGATCGCCCGCCGCATCGGCACCGACATCGGCGTGCTGCCGATGACCTTCAGCCTGTCGGCGGTGGTGGCGGCGGGCACCGCGCTCGGCGCATTCGCGGGCGACTGGGTCGTGCCGAGCGGCGGCGCGCTCTTGATGATCGGCGCCGCCTGCCTGCTGGCGCTGTTCGGGCATGCGGCCGTCCTGACGGCGGTGCGCGAGAGCGACCTGTCCTCGATCGCACCGCTCTACTACGTGCAGACGGTCTGGGCCGGGCTCGCCGGGCTCGCGGTGTTCGGCGAGGTGCCGGGGCTCGCCGCCATCGCCGGCATCGCTCTCGTCATCGGCGCCGGCCTCTACACGCTGCGGCGCCAGCGCCTGCACCAGCAGGCCGAGACGCCGCCGCCGGTCGTCGCGTGAGCGTGGCTCATGCCGAAGTTGCGGAAGCGCGCCGGCTGAGCTAGTCGGCGCCTTTTCCCGCCACGCGGACCCTCTTTTGCGCCCACTCCTCGACATATCGCGGCTGATCGACGGCCTCAGCGAGCTGCTCGGCCGGCTCGCGACCGTGCTGACCTTCCTCGCCTGCATGATCTCGGCCGGCAACGCCTTCTCGCGCTATCTGTTCGGCTACGGCTCCAACGCCCTGATCGAGGTGCAGTGGTACCTGTTCTCGGCCATCTTCCTGCTCGCCGCCGGCTATGCGCTGAAGCACAACGAGCATGTCCGCGTCGACATCCTCTACGGGCGCCTGTCGGCCCGCACGCGGCTCTGGATCGACCTTTTGGGCGGCCTCTTCTTTCTGCTGCCGTTCTGCGTCGTCATGATCTGGCTCGGCGGCGAGTTCTTCGCGCTCTCCTACCGCTCCGGCGAGACCTCGAATGATTACGGCGGCCTGTTGCGCTGGCCGGTGAAGCTCCTGCTGCCGCTCGGCTTCGCCTTCCTGCTGCTGCAGGGCGTGTCGGAGATCGTCAAGCGGGTCGCCGCGCTGCGCGGCGAGGCGAGGGTCGACACGACTTACGAGAAGCCGGTCCAATGACGCTCGGCTTCGGCGTCATGGCGCCGGCGATGTTCGTCGGCCTGATCGCCTTCCTCCTCATCGGCTATCCGGTCGCCTTCTCGCTCGCCGCCTGCGGCCTGTTCTTCGGCGGCCTCGGCATCCTGCTCGGCTTCTTCGAGCCGAGCTTCCTGCAGGCGATCCCGCTGCGCCTGTTCGGCGGGGTGATGTCGAACGAGCTTCTGCTGGCGATCCCCTTCTTCACGCTGATGGGCGCGGTGCTGGAGAAGTCGCGCCTCGCGGAGGACATGCTGGAGGCGTTCGGCCAGCTGTTCGGGCCGGTGCGCGGCGGCCTCGCCTACGCCGTGATCTTCGTCGGCGCGGTGCTCGGGGCGATCACCGGCACGGTGGCGGCCTCGGTGATCGCCATGGGCATGATCGCGCTGCCGGTGATGGCCCGCTACCGCTACGACCCGCGCATCACCACGGGCGTCATCGCCGCCTCCGGCACCATCACGCAGCTGATCCCGCCGGCGCTGGTGCTGATCGTCCTCGCCGACCAGCTCGACCGGCCTGTACGGGAGATGTATGCGGGCGCCATCGGCCCGAGCATCGTCCAGGTCGGCATCTTCTGCCTGTTCATCCTCGCCGTCAGCATCTTCGCGCCGCACAAGGTGCCGGCGCTGCCCCCGGAGGCGCGCACCCTGCGCGGCTGGGCGCTCGTGCTGCTTCTTCTGCGCGGCCTCGTCCCCTCGCTCGGCCTCATCTTCGTCGTGCTCGGCACGATCCTCATGGGCGTCGCAACGCCGACCGAGAGCGGCGCCATGGGCGTCGTCGGCGCCATGATCCTCGCCGCGCTCAACCGGCGGCTCGACCGGCCCATGCTGTGGGGCGCGCTCGTGGTGACGACCCGGATCACCACCATGGTGATCTTCATCCTCGTCGGCTCGACCGTGTTCAGCCTCGTCTTCCAGGGGTTCGGCGGCAGCGAGTGGATCCACTCGATTCTGGCCTACCTGCCGGGCGGCCAGCTCGGCTTCCTGATCTTCGTCAACGTGCTCGTCTTCCTGCTCGCCTTCTTCCTCGACTTCTTCGAGATCGCCTTCATCGTGCTGCCGCTGCTGGCCCCGGTCGCCGAGGCGCTCGGCATCGACATGGTCTGGTTCGGCGTGCTGCTCGCGGCGAACATGCAGACCTCCTTCATGCACCCGCCGTTCGGCTTCGCGCTGTTCTATCTGCGCAGCATCGCGCCGCCCTCGGTGAAGACCTCCGACATCTATCTCGGCGCGATCCCCTGGGTCGGGCTGCAGCTGATCCTCGTCGTGCTGATCATCGCCTTCCCGGAGATCGTCACGGCGTTCATGCCGGGCGAGACCGGCGTCGACCCGGCCGGGGTGAAGATCGACCTGCCGAGCATCGACTTCGGCACCGGCGGCGGCGAGATCGGCGCGCCGCCGAGCTTCGGGCCGCCGCCGTAGTGCTCATCGTCGCCCCCCCGCGCAGGCGGTGCCCGGATATTGCCGCCACGCGGCAAGAAAGCTGGATCCTCCGCCTTCGCGGAGGATGACGAGCGGAACGGCCTTCGCGGAATGGCGAGCGGAAAGATCCGCGGCGCCTTGGCCGTGCCCTACCCGCCCGCCGCGGTGCGCTTGGTCGGCAGCTCGGCCGGCTTGACCGCCGCCTCCTCCGTCGTCTGTCCGTAGGGCGGGCGCGGGATATTGGTGTGCGCGCTGCGGAGAGCCGAGGACCAGCGCTCGCGCAGATCCTGGAAGTAGGGCTCGCCGGGCTCGATGCGGTAGTTCAGCTCCGGCTCCAGCGAGCCGGCGCGGACGACGAGCACGTCGATCGGCAGGCCGACGCCGAGATTGGAGCGCATGGTCGAGTCCATCGAGATGAGGCCGATCTTCAGCGCGTCGTAGAGCTCGGTATCGTAGGTGATGGCGCGGTCGAGGATCGGCTTGCCGTATTTGTGCTCGCCGATCTGGAAGTAGGGCGTGTCCGTCGTCACCTCGATGAAATTGCCGGCGGCATAGACCATGAAGAGGCGCAGCCGGTCGTCGTCATAGGCGCCGCCGAACAGGAGCTGCACGTCGAACTTCATGCTGTGGTGCTCGAAGTCCGGGCCGTGCAGGCGCCACACCTCGCGAACGGCGCGGCCGACGAGCTGGGCGGCGCGGAACGAGCCGGTCATGCTCGCCAGCGTCTCCTCGACGCCCGTCTCCGGGTTGACGACGCCCTCGCGCAGAAGGCTCAGCACCGACTGGCTGATCGACAGGTTGCCCGAGGTGGCGATGGCGCAGATGTACCGTCCCGGCTCGCCCTGGACGTGCAGCTTGCGGAACACCGCGATGTTGTCGATGCCCGCATTGGTACGGGTATCGCCGAGCATCACGAGGCCCTCGCGCACGAGAATTCCGACGCAATAGGTCATGGCCTCATCCCCCCGGCCCAGTTTTAGGCCCGGCGGGCGAAGCCGGCAAATAGCGGCGCTTCCCTCTCCCAGCGGGAGAGGGTGCCCGCGGAGCTCCGGGTGAGGGGTTACGGAGCTTCAGGACGAGCGCCGTACCCCCTCATCCGGCCGCTTCGCGGCCACCTTCTCCCCCTGGGAGAAGGGAAGGACGCGCCCCGCTCACGCCGGGCGGCGCTTGCGGATCTCCTCGAGGCGGAGCCGGTCGCGGTCGGTCTCGGCGGAGCCGCCATAGATGCCGCTGCGCAGCGGGGCGGCGCCGAGCGCGTCGAGGGCGACGGCGACGCGGATGTGCGATTCGGTCGCACAAAGCTTCTCGACCGGATCGAAGCCGACCCAGCCGAGGCGCTCGACGAAGGCCTCCGCCCAGCCGCGCCGCTCGCCGGCGGCGTCGGCCTCGCCGGGGGCGACATAGCCGGCGACGAAGCGGGCCGGATGGCCGAGATGGCGCGCGGCAGCGATGAAGGTCTGCGCGAGCTCCTCGGCCCGCGCGGCGCGCGTGGCCACCACAGCCTTGCCGGAAGCCTGGTCCGCGGCGGCCCGGTCGTGCACCGAGGCGAGCAGCGCGTGCAGCTCCGAGAGGCAATCGCCGCCCTCGGAGGCACGGATCGTCTCGGCCAGCTCGACGATGGCGGGGCTCGGCCGCGTCGTCTCGGTCTGCCGCAGAAAGAGCGCCGGCGGCAGGCGCTCGATGGCGGCGCGGACGATGCCGGCCGTGTCCTGCGTCTCCACCTCCCCCTCGACGACGATGGTCATCGCCTCGAGCGGGCCGTCGACCGTGAAGGTATGGGTGAGGTTGCCGAACGCGTCCTCGCTCTGGACGAGGCGGGCGCTGCGGTCGAGGTCGATGCGCCAGTCGTAGACGTGCTGGCCCTCGTGGTTGCGCGGCGTCACGCGCAAGAGCTGGATCACCGACTGCGCCGCCGGCTCGTAAACGCGGACGATCTCGTGGCGGAGTCTTATGCGCATGCGCGAGCGTCCCGCCTCAGATCAGGTATTGCCGCGTGATCGCCGAGCCGAGCTCGGTGTTCTCCTCGATGAAGTCGGTGACGAACTCGTGCAGGCCGCTCGCGAAGATGCCCTCGACGGTGGTGTTCTCGAGGTTGGACCGTATCGCGCGGGCAAGCCGCTGCGCCGGGCCGTGCAGTCCGTAGGTGCGGGCGATCTCGTCGAGGTCGCGGACGATGGCGGAATAGCAGGCCGCGAGCGAGCGCGGCATCTGATCGTTGAGGATCAGGAGGTCGGCGATCAGCCAGGGTTTCAGGCTCTCGCGATAGACCCAGTGGTAGCTGGTGACGGCCGACACGGCGCGGAGTATCGCGGTCCATTGATAGTAGTCGAGGCCGCCGCCGATGCGCTCGTTCTCGGGTAGCAGGAGATGGTACTTCACGTCGAGGATGCGGGCGGTGTTGTCGGCCCGCTCGACGAACACGCCGAGCCGCAGGAACCAGTAGGAGTCGCTGCGAAGCATGGTCCGGTAGGCGGAGCCGTCGAAGCGCAGCGAGGCCTCCTTCACCCAGCCGAGGAAGCGCGACAGCTCCTCGCCGCGCAGCCGGCGGCCGCGGGAGCGGTTCAGCTCCAGCCAGGCGCCGTTGATCGCCTCCCACATCTCGCTCGTCAGGGCTGTACGAACGCTGCGTGCGTTCGTGCGGGCGATCTCGAAGCAGTTGCGGATCGAGGAGGGGTTGTCGGGCGAGAAGGCGAGGAAGTCGATCACCTCCTCGGCGGCGGCGGTCTGGTGCGCCTCGAAGAAGGGCTCGTCGCAGCCGGCCGTGATCAAGAGGCCCTCCCACTCGTTGGTGGAGCCGCCATAGGCGGCCGGCAGCGCCGAGAGTCGCTGCGTCGCCTCGATCGTGCGGGCGAGATAGTCGGCGCGCTCGACGTAGCGGGCGAGCCAGAAGAGGTTGTCGGCGGTGCGCGACAGCATCGCCCGGTTCGGCCGCACGATCGCCGGGATGGGCATCCGCCGGCCCTGGCTCTGGGATTGCGACTGCGACTGCGCGCCGTTCCCTCGGGACTGGCGCTGCGCCTGTTCCTGCGACTGCCGCTGCGAGGGCGGGCCGTTCTCGTTCGACGCCGTCATTGGTCGAGCACCCATGTATCCTTGGTGCCGCCGCCCTGGCTGGAATTGACGACCAGCGACCCCTCCTTGAGCGCGACCCGCGTCAGCCCGCCGGGCACGATGCGCACGCCGTCCGAGCCGGTCAGCACGTAGGGGCGGAGGTCGACGTGCCGGGGGGCGACGCCGGACTCGGCATAGGTCGGGCAGGTCGACAGGGCGAGCGTCGGCTGGGCGATGAAGTTGGTCGGCTCGGCCTCGATCTTGGCCTTGAAGCGCTCGATCTCGGCGCGGCTCGCCGCCGGCCCGACCAGCATGCCGTAGCCGCCCGAGCCGTGCACCTCCTTGACCACCAGCTCCGGCAGGTGGTCGAGCACGTAAGGCAGGTCCTCGGCGTCGCGGCAGCGCCAGGTCGGGACGTTGGCGAGAATCGGCTCCTCGCCGAGGAAGAAGCGGATGATCGCCGGCATGTAGCTGTAGACCGCCTTGTCGTCGGCGACGCCGGTGCCGACGGCGTTGGCGAGCGTCACCCTGCCCGCATGATAGGCGGTCATCAGCCCGGGCACGCCGAGCGCCGAATCGGGCCTGAAGACGAGCGGATCGAGAAAGTCGTCGTCGAGCCGGCGGTAGATCACGTCGACCTGCTTCGGCCCCTGCGTGGTGCGCATGAAGACGGTGTCGTTCCTGACGAACAGGTCGCGCCCCTCGACGAGCTCGATGCCGAGCTTGTCGGCGAGGAACGAGTGCTCGTAATAGGCCGAGTTGTAGATGCCGGGCGTGAGCAGGACGACGGTCGGCTCGGAGGCGGCGCTCTTCGGCGCCACCGATCGCAGCGTCGCCAGGAGGTCGTCCGTATAGTTGTCGACCGGAGCGACGCGGTGGCGGCCGAACAGCTCCGGGAACAGCCGCATCATCACTTCGCGGTTCTCGAGCATGTAGGAGACGCCGGACGGCGTGCGGGCATTGTCCTCGAGCACGTAGAAAGTGTCGGGGTCGACGCGGACGATGTCGATGCCGGCGATGTGCACCCAGACGTCGTGCGGCGGCCGGCGGCCGGCCATCTCGGGCCGAAACACCGGATTGCCGAAGACGAGGTCCTCCGGCACGACGCCGGCGCGCAACACCTCGCGGGCGCCGTAGACGTCGCCGATATAGGCGTTGAGCGCCTTCACCCGCTGCTCGAGGCCGCGCTTCAGCCGCGTCCACTCGCCGGCGGTGAGGATGCGCGGGATGATGTCGAAGGGGATGATGCGCTCCTCGGCATCCTTGTCGCCGTAGACCGCGAAGGTGATGCCGATGCGCCGGAACAGCATCTCGGCTTCCTTGCGCCGATAGGCGAGCAACTCGGGCGCTGCCTCGGCCAGCCAGTCGGCCAGCGCCGCATAGGCGGGCCGGAGGGTCCCGTCGGACCCGCTCATCTCGTCGAAAGCCTGCGCCATGCGCACCCCGTGTGAGCCTCGGACGAAATGGTAGCTGCAAATCCGATGCCGCTCCAAGCGGTTCCGTAGCAGATCGGCGTCGTCCCCGGCGCGCGGAAGGCGCGGGAAGGGGACCCAGGCTTCTACGCCCCCCAAGCGGGCCCCATGGGTGGCCGGTCAAGCCGCGCCAATTGGAATAAAGGAAAGGTCCGGGTCCCCTTCCCGCGCCGTCGGCGCGCCGGGGACGACACCCCGAGGCGTCAACCGAGCGGCCCGGGCACCGCCGCGAGGTGCTCGACCTCGGCCGGGATCCGCTCGCAGACGCGCTCGGCGATGATGGCGCGGTGGCAGTGCCGATGATCGCGCTCGTAGCAGAGGAGGCAGACGCGGCGGCCCGAGTCGACCAGCGCCAGAAGCTCGGCGAGCTCGCCCTGCGCGCGATCGGTGCGCAGTTCCGCCT
Source organism: Pseudomonadota bacterium (assembly GCA_023430145.1). Classification (GTDB taxonomy): domain Bacteria; phylum Pseudomonadota; class Alphaproteobacteria; order Rhizobiales; family Methylopilaceae; genus JAEZCD01. The sequence goes on along the minus strand of JAEZCD010000210.1, from coordinate 2,498 downwards.
CGAAGATGCGCCGCATCTCGGCATGGCGGCCGGCGCGGGCGGCGGTGCGGCCCTCGGCCGGCGTGCCGAGGCCGCGCAGATGCAGGTAGTCGATGCCGCGCTCGTCGAGCCCGGCGGCGAGCTGGCGTTTCGAGAAGCCCGGGCGGCGCGAGGCGGCGACGGCGCGGACGTCGACCAAGAGCTCGACGCCGGCGTCCTTCAGCGCGCCGAGCACGGCCGGCTGCGTCGCCTGCTCGTAGCCGATGGTGAAGAGCTTTTTCGCCGCCGTCATCGCGCGAGTATGGGGCTTCGCCGTCCACCTCGCCAGCGTGTCGACACGGCCGGGCGACGCGGGGCGAGAGCCCGCACGCGCTCAATCCTCCGGGCAGGGCAGCACGTTGGGAACGCCGACGCACTCCGCCGGAACGTTGCCGCCCGGCGTCTTGGTGTAGAGGCAGATCGTCCACGGCCATCCCGGGGGCAGCCTCACGCCGGAGCTGTACTGGCTCGCATCCGGCATCGGACCTGGATTTATTTTTCTGACATCGTCCTTGAATTTCGAAGCGGACGAGCTGTCGAGATTTGTCTTCGTCTGGAACTTCGCGTTCTCGACGATCTCGCCCGATGGGCGGGCATAGATCTGGAACTTCAGCCATACGGTCGAATGCGCTCGCTTGACGAAGTCGGCGCCGACCTTCTGGAACGCCGCCTGATAGCTCTGGCACCACTTGTTCCACTGCCCGACCAGGTCCTCGTTCAGCTCGCAGCCCCCCGGGATGCGATCCGCGCCGGCGCGGGTGACGATCGGCCGCGGCCGGACATCGATCAGGCAGGCGGTGAACTCGCCGACCGTATCGGTGCGCCGGCGGAACAGCTCGTTCGCCGCCTTCAGGTGCTTGCTGCGCTGCTTCTGCGAGAGCGAGCTGTCATGCGCGGCATCGAAATTCGCCAGCGCGTCGTCCTCGTATCCGGCCGCGAGTTGCACGCTCGGAACGCACTGCTTGGCGCATCCGCACCAACCTTCCCGCTTCGGATCGTTGATCTCGAGGTTCCGGTAGCGCTGCCAAGCCTGATCCACCACGAGGCCCGGCGTGCTGATCTGCTTCTTGCGGGAACAGAGCCGCGGCTCCGCATCGGCTGCCGTCGCGCTGCCCAGAAGCAGTGCCATCACGAGGATTGCCATTCTGGATAGAAGGCCGGGGAACATCGCTGCTGTCCCTCCAAACGCCTTCCGCAAGGCGTGGGCGGCACGGTATGCCGACTCCACCCGCCGGTCGACTCCGCTCCACCGGCATCGAGTGCTCCTGGATCGCCATGGAAAGGTAAGAGACCTTTCGAGCGGTCGCGGTTTTCATTGCCGCATGGAAGAACGCGGGCGTGCCCCCTAACCCACGAGCGCGGTGGCCAGCAGGGCGGCGATGACGGGCAGCGGCAGGGTGACCAGCATGCGCATCAGGAACACGTTGCGCGGCATGGTCGGCAGCTCCCAGACGATGATGCGGGTGAGCCCGAACAGCGACCAGGCGCTGATGAACGTGACGACCTGCGGGATGCCGGCGCCGGCCTTCAGCGCGGCGGCGCCGATGGCGAAGCCGACCACCGGCCCGCCCGGCGTCACAGCGCCGACGGCGGCGGCCAGGAACATGCCGAGCGCACCGGAGTCGGGACCGATGCGGCCGACGACCAACTCCTGCGGCAGGGCGGCGGCGAGGAAGCCGGAGCCGATGAAGCCGACGGCGAGCTGCGGCAGCAGGCGGCCGAACTCCTCGAGGCCGTCCGCGGTGCCGTCGAGGAAGGCGTTCCAGTCGCGTCGGAGCGTCCACAGCATCAGCAGCGCCGCGACGGCATAGAGGAAGAGCCCGAGCAGAACGGCGATCACGGTCCGAGACGCTTTGCGAGGCGGGTGACGAAGCCGGTGCGGGCGAGGTGGCCGGCGATCAGCGGCAAGGGAAGGCAGACGAGCAGCCTGAGGCCGATGATCTCGGCGGAGAAGAAGCCGAGCTCCCAGACGACGACGCGGGTAACGCCGAGCAGCAGCCAGCTCGTGATGAAGGCGATCACCGCGCCGAGGTCGGCCCCGGCGACGAGGAAGCCGAGCGCCAGCGGATAGGCCGTGAAGGGACCGCCCGGAACGAGCAGGCCGGCGACGTAGGCGATCAACAGGCCGGTGAGTCCGGACCCCTCGCCCACCCAGCGCGCCACCATCCGGCGCGGGATCAGCCGGGTGACGAAGGCGGCGATCAGGCAGCCGGCGGCGACCTTCGGCGCGACGTCGAGGACGAGCTCGAGATCGTGCTCGATGATCCGCGCCACCGCCTCCGGCCCGTCGCGATACCAGACGATGACGGCGCACGCGGCCGCGAGGCCGGCGATCATCCACAGGCCGAACGACGACGCCCGGCGGCGATGCGGCCGCGATTCCCCGGCCTCCCCCGTATCCACCGTGACGCCCGCGCTCACCCCGCGGGGACGAGCGCCGGCCGCCGCAGCGCCGCCGCCTCGCGCGCCAGCGCGGTCAC
>JAEZCD010000015.1 GCA_023430145.1 Pseudomonadota bacterium | reverse complement strand
GGGCGCCGGCGACGTCGTGCGCCGCCACCAGGACGTCTCCGCGCGGCTCTCGAACCTCCTCGGCGCGCTCGCCCTCGCCGAGGACGACCGGGCGCGGTCGCTCGCGGCGCGCGTCGCGGCGCTCGAGAAGGAGAAGGCGGCGATCGAGGCGCAGCTGCGCATCGAGGCGCCCGACTATGCCACGCGGCTCGGCTTCCGCTTCCCGACGCTGACGGAGACGCAAGCCCGGCTCGCGCCCGGCGAGGCCGTGCTGCTCTCCTTCGCCGGCAAACGGCACGCCTATCTGTGGCTCGTCACCGACAGGACGCAGCGGCTGCTCCGCCTGCCCCTCGCGCCGGCGGCGGTCGAGGCGACGGTGCGCGGCCTGCGCGACGCCGTCGCGGCTTGGCTGCGCGATCCGAGCGCGGCCGCTTTCGCGCTCGGCGCCTTCCACGAGCCCTACCGCGCCTTCCTCGCCCCGTTCGAACGCGAGCTCGCCGGAACCGAGCGCCTCCATTTCGTGCCGAACGGCGCATTCGACGGCCTGCCGCTGTCGGCGCTGCTCGAGCGGCCGCCGCCGAAGGAGGCGATGACGCCGGAGGAGATGCGCGCGGCGAGGCTCCCCTGGCTGATCCGGCGCACCGCGATCGACGTCCTGCCGTCGCTGCAGTCGCTCGAGGTGCTGCGGCAGGCGCGGCCAGTGGCCCGGGGCGAGGGCCGCCCCTTCCTCGGCATCGGCAATCCCGACTTCGGCAAGGGCATCCGGACGGCGTCGCTCGCGCGACGCTCCGCCGAGAGCGAGCTCATCCAGGTGCCGCCGCTGCCCGAGACCGAGGCCGAGATCAGGCGGATCGGCGAGATTCTCGGCGCCGATCCGGCACGCGACCTCTTGATCGGCGCAGCGGCGAGCGAGGCCTCGGTCCGCTCGGCGGACCTCTCCCCCTATCGCGTCGTCAACTTCGCGACGCACGGCATCCTCGCGGGCGAGCTGAAAGGCGTCGACGAGCCGGCGCTCGTCCTCGCCGTCCCGCCGGCGCCGAGCCCCGATGACGACGGCATCCTCGGCGCGAGCGAGATCGCGACGCTGCGCCTCGACGCCGACCTCGTTCTCCTTTCCGCCTGCAACACGGCGGCGAGCGACGGCAGGCCGGGCGCGGAGGGGCTTTCCGGGCTCGCCAACGCCTTCTTCTACGCAGGCGCCCGCACCCTCGTCGTGACGCACTGGGAGATCCCGTCGGCGCCGGCGGTCCAGGTCGCGACCGGGATGATCGAGGCGCATGCGCAGGCCGGCCGCGGCGACTGGTCGGCGGCGCTCAGGGACTCGGTCCTGAAGATGATCGACGAAGGTCCGGCCGCCTTCGCGCATCCTGCCAACTGGGGAGCGCACATGGTCGTCGGCGCAGCTCGGGCAGATTAGCAGACTGCCGTCCAAGTCCGCCCGCGTACCCAAGCGCGCTGACGCAGGCCGGAAAGCTCTCGCCCACCTCCGGGGCCGTCAGGTAGGGGCATCGCCGAATCCGCGGGCGATCGCCCGAAATGCGCCGGGCGCGGACCAGGCGTCAGCCGGACGATCGCCGCAGCGGCACCCTGTGCTCGAAGTACAGGGACGTCTGCTCGAGCGCGGCCGCGAACGCTCCGCTCTCCGCATTGGCGGCTGCCGCAAAGGGCTGGTCGGCCTGCAGCAGGCGATTTTTCGTCTTCGCCTGCAGAGCGTTGACGAGACCGGGGAGCGGCATCTCGTTCCATCCCTTCTGCCGCGCCATGGCACGGTCGACCGGGATGAAGGCGACGAGGTCCGGCGAGAGCATCATCTCGAGCCCCTTCTTCTGCAAGGTCGCATTGTGACTGCCGTGATGGCCGACCTTGTAGAACACGGTGCGCCCGAGCAGATCGGCGGCCGTCACCTTGCGGCCGCCGACCTCCCAGGTCTGCTCGTGCCAGCTCAGCCAGTTGCCGACCTGGGCATCCGCGGCGAGCAGGATCACCGCGCCCGTGTCGACGATTTCGATCGCCAGAACGAGACTGGTGTTGTTGGTGGCGCTGTCGAGCGCGAGCGCGAACTCGGCCGCGGCACCGAGCCAGGCGTCGTCGATGCGCCGCCAGCCCGCCTCCTTGCCGAGCGAGCGATCGGCGTCGAGATAGTGGCGGTCGAGGAACTCCCGCAGGACGTCCGGGTCGGCGCCGGCGGCAGCCGGCTCCAGGAGGGGGGCGAGCATCGTGCCGACCCCGCGATCGAAGGGGCAGAACGCGTCCGCGACAGAGGCGGTGTCGAATGCGCCGAGGACGGCCCCGAAGAGCGGCGTGTCGATGGTATCGACATGGTAGACCTCGCTTTTGGCGAAGGTCTTCTTCAGCGCCTTCTCGCTCTGCGGCGGTCCGAGAGCATAAATCCGCACGGCGGGCGCCTGCGGCGGGACCAGCGGCGCGTCCCCGGGCCGCCAATAGATCGGCTCCTTGCCCCCTGCGAAGCCGCGCACCGCAGCGAGCGCGTCGGCAGTGCTGGGTCCCGCGGCGCCGAAGCCGAGGTTGAAGAAATTCAGCACCGCCGAGATGCGGTCCGCCGTCGAGCCGCCACGCGCCCCGAGTCCACCAACAAAGGCCGCGAGCTTCTGGAGCTTCTCGTCGCGCTCTCGCCTCAGCCGGGTGGCGAGCTCGTCCTTCGGGTCCTCCGTCCAGGCCATCCAGACGGCGTCGATGCGGAGCGCCTCGAACGCTTCCCGGGCGAGCGCGAAGCCGGAGATGTGGTCCCAGTGCTGGTGCGTGACGGCGAGCACGTCGAGGTGGCCACCCGTCACCTTCGCCACGTCGGCGACGATCTCCTCGATCTTCCTCGCGGCGTCGGTGGTGCCGAGGATCAGGCCGCAATCGACGAGCATCCAGAAGGTGCGGTCCTCTCCGGGAATGCCGAGCAACAGGCAATCGCCGAGCCCCTGCCGGTACATGCGGATCCGGATGCTCTCGGCTTGGGCCTTCCCGCCGTCGGCCTTCGTTGCCTTCGACTTTGCTGCCGCGGTCTTCGGCGCCTTGGTCCGGCCTCTTCCCGCCGGCTTCTTCGCCGCCTTTCGCGCCCTCGTCGGCTCTCGTGCCATGGCGCTCTCCTAGTGTCCGCTGTGAATCATGGCGAAGGGCTCGTTCTGTCCCTCATCGCCACCGAGGTAGAGCGAGCGAAGGCTCGGCCGTCCGGACAGATGCTCGCGCTGTTTCTGCTCCCGGTCCGTGCTTCCGACCCGCTTCGTGACGCAGTAGCGGATCGGCGCCTCGTCGTTGTTGAGATCGACGACGAGCGTGCAGCCGCCGCGGAAGCGGAACGTGCGGCCCTTCGGATTCGCCGGATCGATGAGCGCGTCGCGTGACTGCGTGACGACGACGATCACGTCGTCGCTGATGCTTCCGTCACGCGACACGCGCCGGGCTGGGCGCACGGAGTGGACCTCGAAGCGCGCATCGGGTGTCGTGAAGTCGAGACCGAAGTGCTCTGCGGCCTGCACGCCGACATTCTTCTCGATCCAGTCGTGCAGGGCACGGGCGCCGGCCTTGGCATTGCGCCACGCGAGCTCCCGATCGGTGCCGACGCGCCATTGCAGCGAGAGCTCGCGCAGGAACTTTCCTGCTCCCGGCGGCTGCCAGGCCGGGCCGGCCCAGCGCAGGCTCTCCACCGACAGGCTGCGCACACTATCGGGATAGATTTGGCGGGCGTCGAAAGCCTCGAGAAAGGCGACGCGATAGCCGTATCGGTCCTCGGCGACGAGATCGCTGTCCGCTGTGATCAGCGCCCGCAGATAGTCGCCGAAGGTGATGTCGACGGGCGGGCAGTAGTCGAGCGCCCGGATGCAGATCGTCAGGACATCCTGCGCCGTGCTCGACGCTTCCCGGGCGACGCGCGCGACGAGGTCCGGATGCAATGCGCCGGACGCCGGCGCGCCTCTGCCCTCGCCCGAGATGCGCAGGAGGTCGTCGATGCGGCGCCGATAGACCGAGAGGAACGCATCGAAGACGGCGGCGACGAGGATCGAGCCGCGCTCGTGCGACTCGTGCACGGTCGCAAGCGTCTTGTCCTTGTCGCCGATCGCGGTTCTGAGGGCTCGGGAATAGCCCATCGCCTGGCCGAACTCCTCGGCGAGGCTTACGAGGAGCTTGCCCTCGCGCAGGTCGGCATGGCTCTCCTGGATCTGATGCGCGAGCACGTCCGGGAAGGTGAAGTGCTGGAAGATCGCCACAATGTCGGCGAGCGCCTCGTGGAAGGCGTGCACGTCCGGATTGGTGCTCTCCTGGTAGCGCCGATGCAGCCCGTCGAGGATCGCATGCGTCGTCTCGTGGGCGATGATGTCGTGCGAGAGACAGGTGAAGACGGTGCGCGCCACGTCCTCGGTACCGAGTTCTGCCGCCGCGACGCGCACGTCCGGGAAATAGCCGAACAACAGCGCCATCTTCTGCGGACTATAGAAGGCGTTCGCCTGGCGCAGCGCATGCGGGTAGATGCGCAGGCGCCGCACATACATCTCCTCGATCTCGCTCGGCGGCTTGAGACCGGGCTTCGCCCTTCCGGTGCCGCCGTCGGCGGCGGGACGCCGAACGCGCTTCGGTGCCCAAAGGACGAGGCGGCCGAGCGCGGTCTCGAAGTGCTCGATCGTCTTCATCGCCACCGCATAGACCATCTGCTGATGGAACTGCGGATTGCCGACAGACGGCGACAGGCCGTCCTCGGCGAGCAGGAACGGGTCGTTGAGATCGACCGGCTCGTAGACGCGGCCGCTCGCCGGGTCGACGTCGACGACCTCGAGGTATTCCCCGACCGGGCCGGGCTGCAGGAGGTTCGGTGCACCGGGGCCGGCTTCCCAAGGCACGCGGACGACGGTCCGGTTGATGAAGGCGGTCTCGAGGCGGGCAGAGGCGCCCGGATCCATGGCGAAGATCTGGAGGCGGCGGTGCTTCGGCGGCGGCCGGACCGTTCGCCGTTCGATCGTAGGCGCGCCCGGCGCCCCGGCGGTCGGTCGAGGCGGCTCCGTGCCGGGAGGGCCTGCTGCTGCGGCCTCCGGTCCCCCGGGAGGAGGCCCGCCCGGCTTCTCCGATGGGCGCGCGCTCGGTGGCCGGGCCGCGGGCGGCGCCGCGATCGTACTCGTCGGCCTGCCCAACGCCGATTCGAGGCGGCGGCGCAGCGCACGGGACGTGTGGCCCTCGTCGAGGATCGCCTCCAGCAGCCGCGTGCGATCGCGCTCACGCAAGGGCGCACCGAGGTCGAGGTCCGGCACCGCTTCGCGTGCCGCCTTCGACGTCACGGCGAGTTGCGCGAGCTCGAGCTCGAACAGCGGCGTGCGCGGGTCCTGCTCGATGCCGAAGCCGACCAGAAGCTTCAGGAAGCTGAAATCGGCGCTGTCGGGCGGCGACCGCCACTTGCGCAGCTCGGCCGCGGCCGCCGGCGCCAAGTCGAGCGCGGCGCGGGCGTCGAGCATGCCCTGGCCGAGGAAGTCGTCGGGGCGATCCCTGGCTCCGGCCTTGACGGCCGACTCGAAGAGCGCCTTCCGCATGGCGGCGACCCGCATCCATCCTTCGGGATAGTCGGTCTTGTGCCGCGTGAGCCAGAGAGCCGCGGCCGCCGCGATCTGCGGCGTCGCCGAAGAGGTGCCGGCACCGTTGAGATCGACGGTGCCCGGGCACCCCCACCGCGCCCAGGGGATGTTCGGCGTGTAGGCGGAGAGGGCCGTCGCCATCTTGCTGCGCGGTCCGACGCACCCCTGCATGACGAAGGGCGGCAGGTGGAAGTAGGGCGCGTCATTGGCCATCACGCCGCAGGCGGCGATCACGCGCTGGAAGCGGGCCGGGTAGACGATCGAGGGCGTCGGCAGACCGCCGAAATTGTTGCCGGCCGCGCAGACGATGACGATCCCCGCCTCGTAGGCCGCATTGACGGCGTCGGCCCAGGCCGCCGATGGCAGCCCGCCCATGCTCATGGAGATGACGTCGACCTTCAGCTGCCGCGCCGCCTCGATCGCCTCGGCGACGCTCGAGGTCGAGAAATGCACGACCGAGTTGGCGATGCGCATCGGGATGATGGTCGCCCGCGGCGCGCCGCCGAGAAAATCGCCGCTGTTGATGTCCGTCGACTTGCCGTTGATCGGAACGGGCACCATCCCCTGCAGGCGGCCGCCGGCGAGAATGCCGAGCGTGCCCATGCCGTGGCCCGGATTCTTCAGGAACCCCTCGACGCCGTGGTCACGCGCATCATCGGAGTTCTCGCCGAGGACGAAATTGCGCTGGCGGGCGCGATCGAGCTTCTCGGGAAGCAGGCGATGGCCCTCGTCGTAGCCGGTATCGAGATGGGCGATCGTCACCTCCCGCCGGCTGCGGGCGACCGCCTCGCGCGCTGCCTTCAGGCGCGAGAAGTCCTCGTCGAGGTGCCAGGCGAAGCGATCGACGCTGGGCAGCGGGCCGCCATCCTGCTTGTCCGGCCGATCGCACGACGGCGGTGCGGCGGCGAACGGCTCGCCGGCCGGCCGGCGCGGATCCTCGATGAGCCATTCCTGCTCGAGGTCCGGCTCGATGGCCTGGACGTCCGTGCCGCTTTCTTGCGCGAGCTGCCGGCCGAGCTCGTGCGCCAGATCCCAGGGCGACTGTCCCGCGACCTGGCCCCGCATCTTGAACGCTTGCTTGTCGTCGGCGGGCTCGACGAGGTACCAGGTGCCGGCGCGGGCGGCGGGCGTCGCCGCGAACGCCGGCGAGGCCTCCGCTGGGCCGGCTGCCGGAGCCGCCGACTGGAACAGCGGCCGCATGCGCAGGGTCGCGCTCGCGAGCGTCGGCTTGGCCGCGGCGAAGGCTGCCGCGCGCGCCCCGCCGATCTTGACCAAGAAGCGCTGGGTTTTCATCGCCTGCCTCTCCTGGTTTTTGTCGCTTTCCCGCGTCTCGCCCGAACAAGTGGCATCATCGTCCGTCGTCGGACCAGTGCGGCGGGTCGGTCACCAGCTTGAACACGCCGTAACCGGCACCGATCGCCACGAGCTGCGAATTGCCGCCGTTACGCGGCTGCGTCGTGATTGTCGTCACGCCGCCGCCCTTCCGGGCGATCGTCAGTGGACCGCTCCAGGTGATCGTCATGTCGATCGCGGCCCGCTCGGTGTGGCGGCTGTTCAGCGCGGCGACGTGCACCATGCCGTACGCGGCGACCATCTGCCTCGCGGCCGTGCGCGACTTCGCCTCGCTCGCATGGGTCCACTTGATGGCAACGCCCGGCATCGGCGGCACCGCGCCGGGTGCGACCTTGCCCTTGGCGATCTGCCAGGCCCAATGCATCAGATAGGCCCGTTCGCGAGGCCGGTAGGTGGCCGATATCCGCACCTCGGCACCCCCCGCCTTCATCGCCGCGACGAATTCTTCGACCTTGGTGGCGAAGGGCCTGGCGAGATCCTTGATCGCGCGACTCGTCGGAAAGCGCGACACCCAGAAGGAGCCGGAGAGCTCCTCCTCCCCGGCACCCGCGGCGGCCGCGGCGAACCCGTGCGCTGCCGCCGCAGCGGCAGCTGGCTTGACCGGAACGGCCGCCGCCGCGGGCAGTGGCGCCAGCACCTTGACCGCCTTCTTGAAGTACTTCGTTCGCTCGGCCAGCCCGACGAGCGCCGGGTTGATGCGCTTCGTAACGGCCTTGACCGCAGCGTCCGTCGCCTCGCCGGCGACCGTGCTGATCGCGTTCTTCGTCCAGTAGCCGAGGGCGATCGCGAGCGCGGAATCGGCGAGGCGCGCGAGATCGGGCTCGTTCTCGAGCGGCATGCCGACGAGCTTGCCGACTTTGCGAAAGTTCTCGCGCCCGGTGAGCTGAATGAGGCCGCTGCCGCGATACCTCCAACCATCCCCGGGCTGGTTGTTGCCGTTCTTGTTGCCGTAGACGAGATTGGCGAGCTTCTGCGGATTCTTGAGGTAGGGCTTGGCGGCCGCATCGGTCTTGAACTTGGACGGGAAGACCTTCCTGAGCCTCGCTGCCGTCGTGTAGTTGAGATTCTCGTCGAGGCGCGTGAGGCCGGCGCTCTCGGTGGCGATCTGCGCGATGAAATGGGCGACGCGAACATGGTCGGTCAGGCCGGCGTCGGCGAAAGCCTTCGGCGCATCGCTGACGATGGCTTCCAGAATGTCGCTGCGCGCGTTGGGGCAAATGGCCTTCAGGCGATCGACAGTGATAGGCGGAAACGCTTGCGTCATAGACGACCTATCCTCCGATTCGTGGACGAGCTTCTTATGGCTGCACGGCGACAGCCTCCATTCCACGCAAGTGTATCGAACGATGACTACTCGACTAGCATCAGAGTGTGACTGCTCCTGCTCCCGCGTCGGCGAAGCGCACCCACGACATCGGCGGCGGATTTCTCGGTTTGATCGCTCGCCTCCGTTTGCCGACCAATGGTGACGAGCCGCACCCGCGAGCTGGATCCGAGGTAGGGCGCAACAGCTGATGTCATTGGCCGGATTCGAGTTCGATCGATTGACAAGGACGCAGCAAAGCGCTCAACCATAGCGAGCGACAGGTTGCCTGTCGACAGATCTTCGCGAGGTGTCCGATGCCCGAGTTTGTGGTTCTGCGCAATCTCGCGGCCGCCCGGACCGCGAGCGGATTCGAGTTCGGGGCTGCCGCGTCTCCTCAGCGGGTTGTGCCGGAGCCGCGTGTCGAGACCCATGACATGTCGCTTCGCGAGGCCCTCAGTGCGTCCCGCGATCCGGAGGTGGCCGCGGTCGCCGTTCCAATGCCGATCAAGCTCATCGCGCCGGTGGCCGTGAGGGCCGCAAGAGCCGCAACCGGCGACGCGTGGGGCGTCGCCGCAGTCAAGGCCGACACCTCGCCCGTTACCGGCAGCGGCGTGATCGTCGCCGTCCTCGATACTGGGATCGACAGGACCCATCCGGCTTTCGCCGGCATCGAGATCGTCGAGAAGGACTTCAGCGGCGACGGCAATGGCGACAAGCAAGGACACGGCTCGCACTGTGCGGGTACGATCTTCGGCCGCGACGTCGGCGGTCGACGGATCGGGATCGCTCGCGGCGTCGACAAGGCCCTGATCGGCAAGGTGCTCGGCGATAGAGGCGGCGGCTCTTCGGAGATGATCTTCCGCGGCATCCAGTGGGCGCTCGACGAGGGGGCGCACGTGATCTCGATGTCGCTCGGCTTCGACTTTCCCGGCGCCGTCAAGAACATGGAGGGCTCCGGGATGCCAACCGAGCCCGCCGTGTCGAATGCACTCGAGGCGTATCGCTCGAACCTGCGTTTCTTCGATGCGTTGATGCAGATGGTCAAGGCGACGGCGGCATTCCGGCAGACGGCGGTCGTCGTGGCGGCGACCGGCAACGAAAGCGCGCGAGGCCTGCCGAAGCCCTATACCATCGCCGCGTCGCTGCCGGCAGCGGCGGAGGGCGTCGTCTCGGTCGCGGCCCTCATGCGCGGCACGGGTGGCAAGCTCGGCATCGCGGATTTTTCGAATACCATGCCGGAGGTCGCGGCGCCGGGTGTCGACATTCTGTCCGTCAAGGCCGGCGGTGGCCTGCGGACCATGAGCGGGACCAGCATGGCCTGTCCGCACGTTGCCGGCGTCGCTGCGCTCTGGTGGGAGGCGCTGCGATCCTCGGGGTCCAGAGTCACCGCCAACGCGGTCGTCGCCAATCTTCTCGCGCGGGCGCGCACCGACGTGTTTGCAGCAGGTGTCAATCCGGAGGATCGGGGCAATGGCGTCGTAAGCGCTCCTCAATAGGCGGAGCAGACGTGCGCGCCGCGCCACGGGTCTTCGCCCGGGCGCCTGTAGGGGAGGGCGGTCGCGTCGGGCGCCCGCCCATTCCGGCTCAGTCGAGCGGGGTGAGCCCGGCGGTGTGGGCCGGCAGCTCGGTGTCGGCGAAAAGATCGGGGTGCGCGGCTGCGATCTGCGGCAGGGCGATCAGGATCTCGCGCAGATGCCTGCGCATGGCCGCTTCCGTGCCGTCCGGGTCGTTGGCGGCGAGGCGGTCGACGATCATCTCGTGCTGGCCGATCAGCCGCGGCATCGGCGAAGCGTCGGGCAGGCTGAGGAAACGCACGCGGTCGGTCTGAACCCGCGCGCTCTCGACGACGCGCCAGGCATAGTCGCAGTCGACGATGTCGGCGATGGCACGGTGGAAGCCTTCGTCCAGGTAATTGAAGCTGCGGTAGTCGTTGTCGCTCGCGGCCTCGCGCTGGCGGTCGAGCTGCTTGCGCAGATCCGCCACATGCTCGGGCCTCGCCAGTCGCCCGGCGTGGCTCGCGATGTCGCATTCGATCGCCTCGCGGACGAGACGCGCATTGGCGAGCTCGCGGGCGGAGATCTTCATCACATAGGTGCCGCGGCTCGGCCTGATCTCGACCAGGCCGGCCTCCGAAAGCTTGATGAAAGCCTCCCGCACCGGCTGCCGGCTGACCCCGAAACGGGCGGCGATGTCGCTTTCGGAGAGCGCTTCGCCGGGGCGCAGGCGCAGCTCGACGATGCCCTGTCGCAATGCGGAGACCAGTTGCGGAGCGATCGGTTCCTTGAGGCGCAGCGAGATGTTCATGGCCGTCACCTTCCTTCCTCGCCAACGTTCCCTCAAACTGAACGCCGCCTCCTGCTGATCCGGCGGGCGGGGCTTGCGATCGGAGGAGAACGATGTATTACCAGTATGGTGCCATACCGCAAGGCGCGGGATGAGACGCCAACGAAATCCAGGGAGGATGGAATGACTGCAAAGGGAGCCATGATTTCGCGCCGCGGCTTCGTCGTCGCCGGCAGCGCCGCGCTGGCGGCGCCGGCGTTGATCCGCACCGCGCACGCGCAGCAGAAGTACGTCTGCAAGATCGCCCATACGGAGGGCATCGGCACGCCGATCACCAATGCCTTCGACTCATGGGCGAAGGTGTTGAACGAGAAGAGCGCCGGACGGATCGATGCCCAGCATTTCCCGGCCGCACAGCTCGGCGGCCTCGCCGAGGCGCTGGAAGGAAGCCGCATAGGCACCATCCAGGTGACCACCGCCGGCCCGGATTCGGAGGAGGCGATCGCGCCCGAGATCGCCGCTCTCGGCGGTGCTCCCGGCTTCATCTTCAAGAACGAGGCGCATGTCGACGCCGTGCTGCAGGGCGAGCTCGGCAAGAAAGCCTCCGACATCGCGCGCGCCAAGACAGGCGTGGAGTTCGTCGCCTATGGCGAGACCGGCTTCCGCCACATCCTGGCGAAGCGCCCGGTCGCGTCTCTCGCCGATCTCTCCGGCCTCAAGATCCGCGTGCCGCAGCTGCGCATCTGGGTCGATTTCTGGACCCTGCTCGGCGCGGCGCCGACCCCGCTGCCCTATTCGGAGCAGTATTCGGCGCTTTCGACCGGCATCATCGACGCGATTGATTCCGACGTCTTCTCCATCATCGGCTTCAAGTTCTACGAGCAGGCGAAGAACCTGACCCTCACCGGCCACTGGTTCCTGCCCAAGGCGGTGCGCGTCAACGTCGCCTGGCTCGACAGCCTGCCGGAGGACCTGCGGACCCTGGTTCGCACCTCGGCCAAGGAAGCCTTCGCCGAGCAGCGCAAGGTGAACCGTGCCAACGCCGCCAAGGCGCTCGAGGAGCTGAAGGGGCTCGGCGTCAAGGTCGTGCAGCTTCCGCCCGCGGAGCTCGCCAAGATGGAGGAGCGGACCGCCCCGCTGTTCGAGACCTTCAGCGCCAAGAGCCCCGAGACCGCGCAGATGATCAAGGCCATCCGGGCGCTGGGCGGCTGAGATCTGTCGATGACCATGAATGCAGAGGCCGCGCCGGAAGGCGCGGCGTCCGATACCGTGCTCGTCGGCTTTGCGCGGGTCGTCGACCGGGTGCTGGAAGCGCTCTGCGTCGGCCTGCTGCTGGCCGCGGTCACGATCGCCAGTCTGCAGGTGGTGCTGCGCTACGGCTTCAACTCGGGACTTCCGTGGCCCGAAGAGCTCGCCACCTGGGTGTTCGCCTGGGCAGTCTTCCTCGGGATGGCGGTGGCGACGGGTCGTGACGCCCACATCTCCATCGACGTGGTCACGCGCGCGCTGCCGGAGCGTCCTCGGCAGATGCTGCTGTTCTTCAACCGCGCCGTCATGGCGGCGGCCAGCATCGTGCTGGTCGTGCACGGCTGGGATTATGTGAACCGCGCCATCGCGGCGTCGCCGGCGCTGCAATGGCCGATGAAGTACTTCTTCCTGGCGGTGCCGGTCGGCGGCGCGCTGAACCTGTTCTTTCTCTTCTGGCCGAAGCCCGGCCGCACGCTGCTGCAAGGCGTCGGGGTGCTGGCTGCCGGCCTCGCCATCTATCTGGCGATCCGGCACGGGGCCTCCAGCATCTACGGTGAGAGCGGCAGCGCCATCGTGCTGGTGCTCGTCGGCATCGTTTGCATCGTCATCGGCGTGCCCGTGGCCTTCGCGCTCGCCTTCGGTGCGTTCGCCGCCTTCGCCGCCTTCAATCCCATTCTTCTGGTGACGATCTCCCAGAACATGGGCGCCTCGCTCAATTCCTTCACCCTGCTCGCCATTCCCTTCTTCATCCTGGCGGCGGCGGTGATGAACGCGGGCGGCATCACGCCGCGACTGGTCGACCTCGCCATGCAGCTCGTCGGCCATCTGCGCGGCGGCCTCGGTCAGGCGAACGTCATCACCAACACGATGCTCGCCGGCATTTCCGGCTCGTCGACGGCGGATGCCTCCACCATCGCCAAGCTGATGGTGCCGGAGATGGCGCGGCGCGGCTACGGCCGGCCGTTCAGCGCAGCCTTGACGGCGGCGGCCGCGACGCTCGCCAACCTCATCCCGCCGAGTCTGGGGCTGATCGTCTACGCGGCGCTCGCCTCCGTCTCGGTCGGGGCGCTGTTCGTCGCCACCATCGTGCCCGGCCTCATGGTGGCCCTGTCGTTGATACTGGTCGTCTACGTGCTGTCGCGGCGGCGCGGCTATGGCGGCGACATGCCGAAAGCGTCACTGTCGCAGCGACTGTCGTCGCTCGGCCTCGCGATCCCCGCGCTCATCCTCCCCGCGATCATCGTCGGCGGCGTGCGCTTCGGCATGTTCACGGCCACCGAGGCCGGCGCCATCGCCTTCCTCTACGCCCTCCTGTGCGGAGCGCTGCTCTATCGCAAGCTGACGCCGTCGAACCTGCTCGCGGCGATCCGCGAGTCGGCCCTCGACACCGTCGTCATCGTCGTCATCATCGCCGCGGCGGCCCCCTTCGCCTGGGTGCTCGCCTTCGAGCAGGTGCCGCAGAAGATCGCCCAGCAGCTGTCTGGCCTCGTGTCGGCGCCGATCCTGCTGATGCTGGCGATCAACGTCTTCCTGTTGATCGTCGGCCTCTTCATGGAGATGATCGCCTCGCTGGTGATCCTCGTGCCGATCCTCGTGCCGCTGGTGATCGCGGCCGGCGTCGATCCCGTCCATTTCGGCATCGTCATCGTCATGAACCTCGTCATCGGCGCGCTGACCCCGCCGCTCGGCGTGCTCGTCTTCACGACCGCGCGGGTCGGTGGCGCCAACCAGACCGAGACGTTCAAGGCGATCGTCCCGTTCATCCTGGCGCTCGTCGGGGTGCTGATGCTGGTCACCTTCGTGCCGGGCTTCACGCTGCTGCCCGTCCGATGGCTCGGTCCCTGACGGTTCGATATTCGAGGGTTCTCTCAGGTGAAGAAGACGCGCATCGCGATCGTCGGCCTCGGCATGGCCGTGACGCCCCACGCAAGAGGGCTGGTGGACCTCGCGGACGAGGTCGAGGTGGTCCACGCCTTCAGCCCGAGCGAGGCGCGGCGCACGGCCTTCTCGGAGAAATTCCCATTTCCGACCTGCGACAGCCTCGAGACGATCCTGAACGATCGCAGCGTCGACGCTGTCGCGGTTTTCACGCCGGCCAACACCCATCGTGACATCGGTCTCGCCTGCGCAGCCGCCGGCAAGCATGTGCTGATGGAGAAGCCGCTCGACATCACGACGGCGCGCGCCGTCGAGCTGGTCGAAGGCTGCCGCAGGTCCGGCGTCACCATGGGCGTGGTGCTCCAGCACCGGTTTCGTCCGGCGGGGGTGCGGCTCGCCGGGATGCTGGCGGCGGGCGATCTCGGCCGCATCGTCGGCTGCTCGACCGCCATTCGTCTGTGGCGGCCGCAGAGCTATTACGACGAGCCCGGTCGCGGCTCCTTCGCCCGCGACGGCGGCGGCGTGCTGATCTCGCAGGGCATCCACACGCTCGACCTGATGCTGTCGCTGGCGGGCCGGGTCGACACCGTCACCGGTTTTGCGACGACGACGCCGGTTCACCGGATGGAGACCGAGGACATGGTGTGCGCCGCCATGCGCTTCGACAACGGTGCCTTCGGCACCGTCGACGCGACGACGGCGGCCTATCCGGGCTTCCCGGAGGAGATCGTCATCTCCGGCGAGAAGGCCACGGCGAAGCTCGCCGGCACGGAGCTGCTGGTGCAGTTTCAGGACGGCCGCAAGGTGTTCATGGAGGCCGACAAGAGCGCCGGCGGCACGGGCGCCGATCCGATGGCCTTCCCGCACGACTACCACCGCGCCGTCATGGCCGATTTCGTTGCGGCGATCCGCGAGGGGCGCGCGCCGAAGGTGACGGGCGAGGAGGCGCTGAAGGTGCACCGCCTCATCGACGCCCTGATCGAGACCGGCCGGACGGGCACGCCCGTGAAGGTCGCCCGATGAGCCGCAGGCTGCGCTTCGCCGCGATCGGGCTCGACCACCGCCACATCTACCACCTCGTCGCCGAGAACATCGCGGCGGGTGCGGACTGCGCCGGCTACTGCCCGCGGACCAGCGACCATCGGGTGCTCGACGGGTTTCGCGAGCGCTTCCCGGAGCTCGCGCCGGTCGAGCGCGAGCGGCTTCTGGACGATCCGTCGATCGACTTCGTCGTCTCGGCTGCGATCCCGGTCGACCGCCCGGCCATCGCGGTCGCGGCGATGCGGGCCGGCAAGGACGTGATGGTCGACAAGCCGGGCGCGGTGACGGAGGCGCAGGTCGCCGAGATCGCGCGCGTCGCCGAGGACACGGGCCGCATCTTCTCCATATGCTTCTCGGAGCGCTTCGTCGTCCGGGCCTGCGAGGCGGCGTCGCGGCTCGTCGCCGCCGGCGCCATCGGCCGCGTGGTGCAGACGACCGGTCTCGGGCCACACCGGCTGAACCGAGCGATCCGCCCCGAGTGGTTCTTCCGGCCGGCGAACTTCGGCGGCATCCTCACCGACATCGCTTCCCACCAGATCGACCAGTTCCTGCACTTCACCGGAAGCGCGAACGCCGAGATCGTCGCGAGCGCGGTCGCCAATTACGCGTTGCCGGAGCTGCCCGCCTTCGAGGATTTCGGCGAGATCCTGCTCCGGGCGGGCGACGCCTCGGGCTTCATCCGCGTCGACTGGTACACGCCGGACGGGTTGCCGACCTGGGGCGACGGGCGACTGTTCCTGCTCGGCACCGAAGGCTACATAGAGCTGCGGAAATACGTCGACATCGACGGCCGCCCCGGCACCGACCACCTGTTCCTCGTGAACGGCGAGGGTGCGCGGCACATCGATGCATCGCGGGATGCGCTGACCTATTTCTCGAGGTTCCAGGACGACGTCCGCGGCCGCACCGCGAGCGCAATGCCGGAGGGCCACGCGCTCACGGTCACCAAGCTGGCCATCGCGGCGCAATCCTCGGCCCGTCGCCTCGCACGCATCGCGTGAGGAAGGCACGGCGCTTGGTCGGCCGCCCGACATCACGAGGATCGTAGGCATCGAACAGAGGGCGTGCCGGACGCCACATCGGCGCCACCTCACCTGCCGGCGCTCTCCCCGATGCGGAGTCATGGGCCCGCAAGCGCGGCGTACTCCTCCCGAACCGCCTGAACCGACTGATAACCGACCAGCTCGGCGTAGAAGCCGCCGCGGCGCATCAGGCTGCGGTGCGTTCCCCGCTCGACGATGCGGCCGTCACGCATCACCAGGATCTCGTCGGCGGAGCGGATCGTCGACAGGCGATGGGCGATGATGATCGTCGTTCTGTCGGCCATCAGCTCGTCGAGCGCGCGGCGGACATGCGCCTCGCTGGCGGCGTCGAGGTGTGACGTCGCCTCGTCGAGGATCAGGATCGGCGCGTTCTTGAGGAAGGCGCGGGCGATGGCGATGCGCTGGCGCTGGCCGCCGGAGAGCTGCACGCCGCGCTCGCCGACGCCGGTGTCGAGGCCGGCCGGCAGGGATGCGACGAAGTTTTTCAAGGCGGCGCGCTCGACGGCGCGCTGCAGGTCGTCCGCCGAAGCATCGGGGCGCGCGAGCAGGATGTTGTCGGCGAGGCTCGCATTGAACAGGTGCGTGTCCTGCGCGACGAGGGCGATATGCTCGCGCAGGCTGTCCAGCGTGACGTCGCGCAGGTCGCGGCCCTCGATGGTGATGCGGCCATGCTGCGGGTCCCAGAAGCGTAGCAGGAGGTTGGCGATGGTCGTCTTGCCGGCGCCGGAGGAGCCGACCAGTGCCACCCGGGCACCCGGCGGAACGGTGAAGTCGACGCCGACCAGAACCGGCGCGCGCGCCCTGTCGTAGGCGAAGGTGACGTCGGCGAAGGCGAGCCCCGAGCCGCCGGTGGAGGCCGGCAGGACGCCCGGGCCGTCGGTCACGGGAACCGGCTCGACCTGCACGGCATGGATGCGCCGCGTGGAGGCGATCGAGTCGGCGAGTTGTCTCGCCGCCTGGGCGAGCTCGGAGACCGGAACGAAGGCAGCCGAGGACAGCAGCACGACGAGTGGCAGGAGCGCGGGCTCGAAGGCACCCGCATGCACCAGCAAGACCGCCGTGACCAGCACCGCGGCCGAGCCGAGGGCGGAGACCGCCTCCCCCCGCGCCGTCTGGAACGACAGGTCGGCGTTGAGGGCGACGCGCGTGCGCTGGTAGTCGGCCGCCAGGCCCTCGAAGCTCCGTCGGCGCATGGCGACGGCGCGGAAGGCGACGAGCTCGCCCAACCCCTGCACCGTGTCGACCATGAAGGCGTTGAGGCCACCGAGATCGGCGCGGGCGCGGTCCCCCAGCGCATCGACCCTGCGCCGCTCGAAGACCGGGGCCAGCGCCGCATAGGCGAGAAACGGCAACAGGACGAGCGCGGTCGGCCAGGCGAGGGACAGAAGGACAGCCAGCACCGTCAGCGGCACCAGCAGCGCCACCATGGCCGGCGCCACGACATGGGCGAAGAAGTATTCGACCGTCTCGACGTCCTGAGTGCCGAGCGAGACGAGATCGCCCGTTCGGCGCCGGAGGAGGTAGGCCGGCGCGAGCCTCTCGAGGCTCCGGTAGAGGTCGACGCGCATCTGCGCGAGCAGCCGGTAGGCCATGTCGTGCGAGCGCCAGGACTCGTTCCACTGCAGGAAGGCGGCGAGCGGCACCAGCACCGCCATCCAGCCGAGAAAGGCGCCGAAGGCCGCGCCCGACTTGATCGCGGCCACCGTCAGCGCGCTGAGGGCGCTGACGCCGATCAGCGCATAGACGCGGCCGACGCCGGAGCCGACGGTGAGGATCAGCTGCCGGCGCCACGGCGCGATGAGGCCGAACAGGGTCGCGAGCGTCTGGAACGGCGTCAGGGCCGCGGCGATCTTCTCCCCCTCGGTCGGCTCGAGGGGCGCCGCTGCGACCCGCGTGCCCTCGGCGCTGCCTACGCCCGGCGCCGCAGCGGCCGCGAAGTCGCGCACGGGATCGGCCTCGCGGAGCTCGATCTGCTCGGCCATCAGGCGTCGATAGGGGCCGTCACGGCGCATTAGCTCGACATGCGTGCCGCTGTCGGCGATGCGGCCGTCGGCGACGACGATGATGCGGTCGGCGTCGATCACGCTCGACAGGCGATGTGCGAGGACGATGGTCGTGCGCGTCCTAGCGAGGTCGTCGAGCGCCGACTGGATGAGGCTCTCGTTCTCGGCGTCTACCGAGGACAGCGCCTCGTCGAGCACGAGGATCGGGGCGTCGCGCAGCACGGCGCGGGCGATGGCGATGCGCTGCCGCTGGCCGCCGGAGAGGCGCAGGCCGCGCTCGCCGATCAGCGTGGCGTAGCCTTCGGGAAGCGCCGTGACGAACGCGTGCGCATTCGCGGCCCGTGCCGCCGCCTCGACCTGTTCGGTCGTGGCATCCGGCCGGGCCATGCGGATATTGTCCTCGACCGTGCCGTAGAAGAGATACGTGTCCTGCTGCACGACGGCGATCTGGTCGCGGACGTGGTCGGCCGAGAGCGTCGTCACGTCCCGGCCGCCGATCCGGATGGTGCCGGCATCGGGATCGTAGAACCGCAGCAGCAGCTTGACGATGGTCGACTTGCCCGAGCCGCTGTAGCCGACGATGCCGAGGCGTTCGCCGGCCGCGACCGTGAACGAGCCGCCCTTGAGCGCCTCGCCGCGCTCGCCGGAGTAGCTGAAGCGAACGTCCTCGAAGCGGATCGAGGGCTCGAGCGCCGGCGCGTCCCCGGTCTGCCGGGGCAGGCGGGGCGGCTCCGCCTGCAGCAGGGCCCTGATGCCGACGGCCGCCGCATTGGCGACCATCCCTCGATGCAGCAGGGAGCGCAGGTCGCGCAGCGGCCGGAACACCTCCGTGCCGGCCATGAGCACGATCAGCAGCGCCTCGAGGCTCATCTCGCCATGGCTGACCCGCCATGCGCCGAGGGCGACGGCGGCCGCGGCGCCGCCGGCGATGGCGAGATCGGTGAGGGCGCGGCTCATCAGGCTCGCCTGCAGCACGAACAGGGTGCTCTCGGCGAGCTGGTGCGCCTTGGCGGCGAGCCGCTCGCCGAAGGCCGCGCCCTGTCCGAACGCCTTCAGCGTCGGCAGCCCCTGCACCGCGTCGAGGAAGTCCTCGCCGAAGGCCTTGAAGGAGCGCACGCGCCGCATCGTCGACTCCTCGCCGATGCGCTTCAGCAGGACGGGAAGGACGAGCGCGAGGATGGCGGCGATCGAGATCACCGCGGCGACGGGAACATCCCAGAAGGCGAGGACGGCGAACAGCAGGATCGGCGCCGCCAGAGCGATCGCCAGCTGCGGCAGAAACTGGCCGAAGAAGGTCTGCAGCTGCTCGACCCCGTCGATCGTCGACAGCGCGATGCTGCCCGTCCGCCGCTCGGCGAGCCAGGCCGGCCCGAGGCGCACGATCTGGTCGTAGAGGCCGAGCCGCATTCGGCCCTGGATGCGGGCGGCGGTGCGATGCGCCACCATCGCGCGCCCGTATTCGAGGCCCATGCGCGCCAGGATGACCGCGAGCAGCAGCACGATCGCCGCCACGACATCGGCCGGCGGGGCGCCCTCGTAAAGACGCGCGATCAGCCAGCCGAAGATGACGAACCGCGCTGTTCCGAGCCCGAGCGACAGAAACCCGAGCGCGATCGCACCTGCGATTCGGGCGCGGAAGCCCTTCGTCGCCGCCCAGAGCTGTGCATCGAAACGCATGACCAAGTCCCGAGGAGTGTCCGGATTCGTAGGCAATGCTACGTTGGATGCTTATATGGCGAGGGAGTCAGTAGTGTCTATTACGGAGATGTAGCGGGAGGCCGCGTGACGTCGAGCAGCGTGGCGGGAAGGTCTCCGCCCGCCACCATCAGCATGCGGCGGTCGGCAATCGCCATCGCGAGATCCCGGTCGTGCGTGATCAGCAGGATGGCGAGCCCATCCTCGTCGGCGATCTTCCGCAGATGGCGGATGACCTGTTCCTGCACCGGGGGGTCGAGGCGCGAGGTCGGCTCGTCAGCGACGAGCATCCTCGGCCGCATGGCCAGGATGCGGACGAGTGCCAGCCGCTGCGCCTCGCCGCCGCTGATCTGGTGCGGGCGGCGATCGAGCAGGTCGCGGCGCAAGCCGAAGCGCCGCATCAGGCCCGGAACCTCGCCGAGGCTGCGCTCGCCACCGGGCAGGCGGCGCAGATCCTCGAGGCTGCGCCCGAGCGACTGCCAGGGCGCGAAGACGTGGGTGGGGTCCTGATGGAGCTTCTGGAGGAGCCTGCCGCGCTCGGCGATCGGTCGGCGGATCTTGCCGCCCAGCGGAGCGACGAGGCCGAGCAAAGTTCGCCCGAGAGTCGTCTTGCCGATGCCGCTCTTGCCGAGGAGGGCGGAGATGTGGCCGGCATGACAGTGGAAGGTGAGGTCGTCCGCGAGGACCCTGCCGCCGATGCCGATCCGCAGGCGGTCGGTCTCGATCACCTTCGGCGTCCTCGACCGCTCGTAGGGCCGCCGCGCCCATGTGGCGGGATCGCTGGCGACGTAGCGCCTGGCGTAATCCGTGCGGGGCTCGCGCAGGACAGCCTCGGCCGGCCCGGATTCGACGATCCGCGCCTCGTCGAGAAAGGCGACATGGTCGGCGAGCGAGCGCACGAGCGCGATGTCGTGGGTGATCAAGAGGATCGCGCGGTCGCTCCGGCGCAGGGCGTCGAACACCCGCGCCACGACCTCGCGCCGGTCCGCATCGAGCCCCTTGGTCGGCTCGTCGGCGAGGACGATGCCGGCGCTTGTCACCGCGGCGATCGCCGCCATCACCCGCTGCGCCATGCCGCCGGACAGCTCGAAGGGGCGCTTGCGATGATGCTCGGCATCGAGCTGCATCGCCGACAGCGCGGCGGCGGCTTCGGCCGATCGGCGTGCGGGCGCGATCTGCTCGGCGACCTGCGCCTTCGCGCTCAACAGCGGGGTCAGCGCGTTCAATGGCTCCTGCGGCAGGAGGAAGAGATCGTTTGCCCACAGCGATCGAAGCGCAGCGCGGTCGGCGGCGTCGTAGCTGCGGCCGTCGACGACGATGCGGCCGGAGACGGAGACGCCGCTCGGCACGAGCCCCATGACGGCGCTGGCGATCAGGCTCTTGCCGCTGCCCGTCTCGCCGAGGACGGCCAGGATCTCGCCGGCGGCGACGCCGAGCGAGACCTTCTCGACGATGACGCGATCGGGCGTTGCGATGGTCAGCCGGTCGACGGCGAGTGTGCTCACTCAGGGGATCTCCTCGATCCCCTGGCGGCCCGCGCTGTAATATTCGCCGATCAGCGTCGCCGAGAGCGTGCAGACCAGAATCGCCGCGGCCGGCGCCAGCACCATGTGCGGATAGGTGCGGAAGAAGGTCATGGTGCCGGCGATCATCGAGCCCCATTCGGCATCCGGCGGGCGAAGGCCGAGGCCGAGGAAGCCGACCGACGAGATGGTGAGGACATTGGCGCCGACAGTGAGCGCTCCGAGCGACGCGAGGTAAGGGGTGATCGCTGGCAGAACATGCGTGCGGAACAGGTAGCCGGGGCCGAAGCCGAGCAGGCGGGAGGCCTCGACATGATCGGTCGCCAGCTCGCGTGCGGTGACGGCGGCGGTAAGGCGGGCGAAGCCCGGCCACTGGGACAGCCACAGGCCGAACAGGATCGGGCCGATGCCGCCGCCGAGGAGTCCCGAGACGAGGATGACGAACAACAGGCTCGGGCAGGCGATGATCACGTCCGACAGCCGCATGACGACCCGTCGTGCCCAGCCCGCGTGAAAGGCCGCCAGGAAGCCGAGCGCGAGGCCGGCGGCGAGCGAGGCGATGACGCCGGTGACGGCGATCCCGAGCGAGACGCGGGTCCCGGCGACCACGCGGGCCGCGACCGATCGCCCGAGATTGTCGGCGCCGAGAACATAGGCGACCGAGGGGGGCGCATAGGCGGCGCTCAGCGTCTGCCGGTTCGGATCGACCGTCAGCAGCATCGGCCCGAACAGGGCCACGAGCAGCATCGTGCCGAGCGGCAGGAAGCCGAAGAGCACGACGAAAAGCGGCGGCGTGCGCCGCTGCGTCACCGTGGGCCGATCGAGCACGGACAGGTTCACGGCTGCGCCCGGACCGCCGACAACCGCGGGTCCAGCAGTTGCAGGGTGACGTCGCCGAGGCCGTTGACGACCACCACCGAGACGCCGATCAGCAGCCCGGCCCCCATGGCCATCGGTATGTCGGCGGCGAGCACGCTGTCGATCAGCTGGGTACCGAGGCCGTCGAGGTTGAACAGCACGTCGATGACGACGAGGCCGCCGATCGTGTGCGCCACCAGCGGACCGAAATAGGCGATCACCGGCACCAGCGTCGGCCGCAGCGCATGGGCGCAGACGATCCGCATCCAGCTCCGCCCCTTGATCCGCCCATAGGTCGGATAGAAGTCACGCATCGTCCGGACGACGGCGTTGCGGGCGACGCGCGACAGCTCCGGCAGCAGCGCCAGCGCGAGGGTGCCGGCCGGGAGGATCGCGTGGCCGGGCAGGTCGGTGCCGGCCGCCGGCAGCCATCGCAGGGCGATGGCGAAGATCGTGATCAGGATGATGCCGATGAGGAACGACGGTACCGAGGACAGCGCGGCAGAAGCGACGAGGAAAGCGCGGTCGACGATGCCGTCCGGCCGCATGCCGGCCGCGAAGCCTATGACGAGGCTGAGCGCGAGCGCGAGACTGACGCCGAGGGCGGCGATACTCAGCGTCGTCCGGAAGCTGTGCCACACCTCCGGGGCGACCTGCCGGCCGCTGATCATCGACCGCCCGAGCCGGCCGGTCAGCGCCGAGCCGACCCACCGGACGTACTGCAGGACGATCGGCTGGTCGAGGCCGGTGGCCTGGCGCGCCTGGTCCACCGTCTGCAGGGAAATCCGTTCGCCGTAGCGTGCCTCCGCGATGCGAAACGCGACGTCGCCGGGCGCCATCTGCACCGCGACGAAGGCGAGGCTGGCGACGGTGAGCGCCACCCCCACCGCCGCCGCCAGATGGCCGATGACGATCCACGCAAGGCCGCGGACGGGCGGCACGCTCACTCAGCCCATTTGACGCGATCGATCCAGAAGCTCAGCTCCAGGGCATCGACCGGGACGCTGCCGTAGTCGAGCCGATCGGAGATCGAGACGTTGTAATCGTACCAGACCAGCGGCACGACCGGCAGATCACCGTTGACGAGGGTCTTGATCTTCTCGCGTGCCTTGGCCGTCTGTTCCGCATTCCTCGCCGCGATATAGTCTCCAAGAGCGCTTTCCAGCGCGGGATTGTGGTAGTTGGTGCCGCCCCAGACGGCCTTGTCGGCGCTCTCTTCGGCATAGTCGACGAGCAGGGTGGCCACCGGATCGGGCACCGCGCCGTAGTTCCGCCGCGTGAGGCCGAAGAGGAAGCTGCCGTCGGCGACCGACTCGAGGACTTGCCCCTGGCTGCCGTTCTCGAGCTTGACCTCGATGCCGATATCCGCGAGCTGCGCCTGGATCGCCTCGGCCAGGGACTTCACTTCCGGCTGCTTGCCGACGACCATCGTGAACGAGAAGCGCGTCCCGTCACGCGTGAGGATGCCGTCCGGCCCCCTCGTCCAGCCTGCGCCGGCGAGGAGCCGCTTGGCCTTCTCGACGTCACGCTCGATCGGCGGCAGGCCGGCGTCGTGCCAGCTCGGGAAGGCGGGCGAGAAGAGCTGGTTGGCCGCGGCGTTCGGGTTCTGGAACAGTGCGGCGGCGATGCCCTTCCGGTCGAACGCCAAGGAGATCGCCTGGCGCTCGGCGGGGTCGTCGAAGCGCACGTTCCCGGCATTGTACATCGGCCCGAGGATACGGGCGGTCTGCACCTGCTTGATGCGGACCCGTCCGCGGCCCTCGACGCGATCGCGCAGCACCTGCGGCAGGCCGAGGACGAGATCGGCCTGTCCGGACTCGGCGAGATTGGCGATCGTGTCCGAGGAGGTGGCGCCGGTGAAGTGCACCTTGGAAATGTTCGCCGGCTTGCCCCAGTAGCCGGGGAACGCCTCGAGATCGACCGAGGTCTTGCCGTCGATCTTGGCGATGCGGTACGGCCCGGTGCCGACGATCTTCTTCACCGCGCCGTCGGCGGCGAAGGAGGACGGCGCCAGAATGATCGCCGGGCCGTCCGTGAAGAAGGCCGGCACGAGGCTGAAGGGCCGTGCGAGGGTGACGATCACGGCCCGGCCGTCGGCTTTGACGGACGTGATCGGCAGTTGCGCGACCATCTCGGTATTGTTGCGGGACTTGCGCATCACCTCGATGGCGTCGCGGACCAGCTCCGGGGTCAGCGCCGAGCCGTCGTGGAAGCGCACGCCGTCGCGAATGACGAAGGTCCAGGCCAGGCCGTCGTCGCCGACCGACCAGCTTTCGGCGAGCTCCGGGGCGAGATTCCCCTCCGGGTCGATGGTGACGAGCGTCTCGGTGACCCGCAGCCTTCGGAAATGGTAGCCGGTGTCGGCGGGCGCGAGGCTGGTGATCTCCCGCGGCGAGGTGATCTGAAGGATGCGTTTCTCGTCTGACCGGACGGTCTGTCCCGACGTGACGGCTGCGGCAATGCCGAGCACCAGGGATGCAGCGACGAGCGCTCTTCTGGAGGTCATGGACGAAGGTTCCTGGACGGTGACCTGACGGCGATCAAGACCCCGGAAGTGCGTTGCCGACTTGCCGGCGCTGCATCTTTGTTCGCTACAAAGATATCTTCCAGAAGGAACAAGATCAGTGGCATAACGTAGCGCCAGCTACCATCTGCGACCGATAGGATCAAGTTCAAACGGTTCTAATCGCATCAACCATGGTAGTTCAGGTTCAAATATTAGAAAAGGTCTAGACTCTTCTTGGCGCCAACGCGAGCGCGCCGCGCCGCGTCCATCCGAGCGTAGTATCAGCTACGCACAGGGGCCCGGCCGCTATTCGCTGCGCTCCAATCCGGCACGCAGATCGCGCAGGCGGCGGGCGGTCTCCATCGCGAGCACGGGGCTTTCCTTCGTGAGCGCCAGAACGATGGTCTCGAGGGTCAAGAGGATCGTCCCGTAGAGAGTCATGTTGCCGACCTCGGTTCTCGGGACCTCCAGAACCGCCTCGGCACCCTCGGCTAGGCGCCCGCCCGGATTGTCGGTGATGACGACGAGGCGCCCGCCGATCCGTCGCAACTCCGCCTTCACGAGCATGCTCTCCCTGAGGGCTCTGCCATAGGCAATGAGGATTACGGCATCACCCGGCCGCAGACGCAGGATCTCGTCCGCGAAGGCGTGGCCGGAATCCTCCAAGACGAAGCTCGACCGGCCGATACGTGCCAAGTGCGTCGCGGTTTGCTGCGCCAGCCGATTGGGCGGCCCCCCTCCATAAAGGCCTATCCGCTCGGCATCGTTCAGAAGCCGCACCGCGGCCTCCAATTGCTCCGAAAGGGGGGAGCGGGCCAGCATGTCGAGCATCTCGGCATAGGCCTCGATGACGAGCTGGAACGGCGTCCGGCTGCCCTCCTGCGTGAGCTCGCTGACCGTCACGCCGACCTTCTCGACGGGCGTGCGGACCCCCTCGTCGAGCTTCTTCGCGATGACCGCCTTCAGGTGGGGCAGGCCGTCGAAGCCGAGCGATTGGATCGCCCGGATGACCGTAGCGTCCGAGGAGTCGATTCTAGCCGCGAGATCCAGCGCAGAACTGACCAGCACCGCGTTCGGGTGCCGCTCGATGTAGTCCAGAAGCCGGCGAGCGGAATTGCTGAGACGTCGGTGTTTCTGTACTATGAACATGCGAGGAATCCACGTGCGCGCGTGAGTTCATCCCGAGGGGCTGCTCGGTTAACTAGCTCGATTGGCCGGCAGATTCCAGCCCGACAGGGTAGGGGGTGTCTCGCGTCCCCCTCGTCGTCCGCGCTCCGAAGCCGATAAGGACGATCGCCGCCGGCGGGCGACCCGGCATGTCTCTCGACGCTCCGAGGCGTGCACGTTGACAGTTAACCCGCGAGGGTGCTAGTCACCAAGTGAGTTGATGATGTCGTCGAAGTCCGTTGCCGGATCCGACGTGATCGGGCAGATTGGGCATCCGTCTCCCACCCGCCTGGGACCTTTGACGGAAATGGATAGGTCCCCGCCACAGGCCAAGACGATGCGATCTAGGAGGCCCGATATCCGCCGCCCGAGCGCACGGAAGAGCTCTCCTGCCCGTACTTTGCGAATGCGAATCATCACGCCAGATCGATAATCGGAGGTCGGGATCGTGAGACTGTTTTTCTTCTATGGCGCTACCTGTGCGCTGAAGGTGCGCCTCGCGATCGCTGAGCTCGGCCTCGACGTGGAAGAGTGCGCGCTGACCCGGGCAGACCTCACGACGCCAGACTATTTGCGGCTCAATCCGAAGGGTGTCGTGCCGACCCTCGTCGTGGCGGACAGGCCCATCGTCGAGTCGACGACGATCATGCGCTTCCTCTCCGAGACAGCCGGTGGCGGGCTTCAGCCCGACGACGTCTTCTTGCGGGCGAAGATGAACAACTGGCTGAAAACCATGGACGAGGTGCTGTTTCCGGCGATCGGCTATCTCACGCTCGGAATCTCCGGGCGGAAGACACTCCAGTCCCTCTCGGACGAAGACCTCAGGGTTCGTCTGAACCGCGTCTCGACGAACCTCGCGATCAGTGCCCAGCGGTTCGATGCGATCCGGCACGGCACCGGTTCGGCGTCGGTGATCGGTGCCTTCCAGAACCTGACGAAGGACGTGAAGGCGATGGAGCAGCAACTCTCCGCCGCGGCTTTTCTCGCGGGCGATCAGTATTCGCTCGCCGATGCGGCGATCGCACCGATCTTCGTGCGGCTCGAGGAGTTCGGCATCATCGAGTGGTGGCTGTCCCGGGCGCCGAATACGGCCCGCTGGTGGGAGGCGGTGAAAGAGCGCGGCAGCTTCGCGCGCACCGTGCTGAATCCGCCCAATCCGGAGGCCGCGTCCTATCGCAGGGACATGGGCGAGCTCGCTCCGGAAGCGCGCGCACAGCTCGTCTCGCTGACGGCGCAATAGACCGCCGGAGGCCACCTCGGAGCCGAAGCCCAGGTCCCTGACCGGCAGGCTGTCGGAGAGGATTGTTGCCCGAGCCTCGGGGAGGCTCGTCGGGCCGGCGACCGTGATGCGTCTGTATCTCCCCAGAGGAGCCGAGCCGCACCGGCGCGGAGGTTGGCTGCGCGGTCGCATGTCGTTCGTCGTCCGTCGGGGAAGTCGACGAGGCTGCGATGCCGACGGGTGAAGTTCCGATCGACGCCGCGCAGTCTCGACGTCTGCCGACCGGCGACGACCGGTGCGCAACGATGTCTCCCGCGCATCCGGTGGAGCATGGCCCGTCGTCCTCCTCGTGAGCGTTCGGGTCGTTGCGGTGGATCTCGGCCGGGCAGTGTAGATCCCGATGCCGGCGTCGGTCCGGTCCCGGCTCGGTGGGGCGTAGCCGCGTGTTCAGCCCGCGTTCGGAAGGACGAATGTATCGTCGACGTCGATCGCTATGACGATCTTCTGGCCGACCGACAGTCGATTCTTGGGATGAAGCCTCAGATAGAGCGACTCGTTTCCGTTGGCGACGCGGCACTCGACGCTCTCACCGAGAAACGTGAATTCGACGACCTCGCCCGAGATCCGGTTGGACGATGTCGCGCTGTCGCTCGGCACAGCCTCGATGCGCATGTCCTCCGGGCGTACGGCAACCTTCACAGGTCCGCCCGGCTGTTGCGTTGCGTTGACACGGCAGTTCAGCCTGCCCCAGCTCGTCTCGACGACGAGCGGCCCGGTTCCGGGGGGGCCGCCGGCGACGGTTCCGGGGATGATGTTGATCTTGCCGATGAAGCTGGCGACGAACAGCGAGTTGGGATTCTGGTAGATGTCCCTCGGCGCTGCCTCCTGAGCGATCTTTCCCGCCTCCATGACCGCGACCCGGTCGGACATCGACAGGGCCTCGATCTGGTCATGGGTGACGTAGATCGTCGTCATGTTGAGGCGCTTCACGAGCGAGCGGATCTCGAGCCGCGTCTCGTCACGCAGCCTCGCGTCGAGATTGCTCAGCGGCTCGTCGAGCAGCAGGACCGCGGGCTGGCGAACGATCGCCCGGGCGAGCGCGAGACGCTGCTGCTGACCGCCGCTGAGCATCGGCGCTGGGCGCTCGGCGTAGTCGGAGAGCTGGACCATCCGCAGAGCTTCCGTGACCCGTGCGGCGATCTCGGCCTTCGGCAGCTTCTCGCGGGACTCGCGCAGCGGGAACGCCACGTTGTCGAAGACCGTCATGTGGGGCCAGATCGCATAGGATTGGAATACCATCCCGATGTCGCGGCGGTACGAGGGCACGATCTTCTTCCCGGCGCCCGAATAGACGGCCTGCGAGGCGATGACGATCTCACCATCGGACGGCGTCTCCAGCCCGGCGAGGCAGCGCAGGGTCGTCGTCTTGCCGCAGCCGCTTGGGCCGAGCAGAGTATAGAACTCGCCCTTCGCAACTTCGAGGTTGACGCCTTTGACGGCGTGTACCTCCCCGTGCTGGCTCTTGTAGTGAACGTTCAGATCCCGAACCCGAATCATAGACTGCGATCCTCAGTTTCGGCCGAAGCCGAGTAGCCGTAGGCCAATCGAAAGGAAGAACATGAATAACATCAGGAGAACGCCGATAGCTGCGACCGTCTCGATCCGTCCATTCTGCCAAAGGCTCCAGATCATCGAGGCCAGAACCTCGTTCGAGGATCCACGGGCCAGCATCAGCGGCAGCGCGGTGATGCGGATCGTCAGTATGACGACGTAGAGCCACAGACCGATGATGGTCGGCATCAGCAACGGGATGAAGATGCGGCGAACAATCTGGAACGGGGTTGCGCCGGACATGAAGCCGGCTTCCTGGAGATCGGGATGGATCTGCAGCAGGGCGGAGTTCATCGTGCGGGTGCCATAGGCCATGAAGACGACGACGAGGCCGATGACGATCGAGGTCAGCGAGCCGTAGCTTCTGATGCCGGTGCTCGCATCGACGGTGAGGAAGAACACGAGGAAGGCGATCGCCAGCACCGTCGCGGGGATCGCGTGCGGCAGGAAGGCGAGCAGATCGAGCGTACCTCGCAAGGCGAAGCGGGAGCGGATGATCACGTAAGAGATGACGAAGCTCGTCACGATGACCGAGATCGACGTCGCCACGACGATGAGAAAGGTATTGATCGCCGCATTGGTGAGCCGAGGGTCCGCAAGGATGCGGCGGTAGTTCGACAGGGACATGCTCTCGAAGGCTTCCGCGGAGGGCGGCTGCAGGAAGGGAATGAGCGATGTATAGAGAAGGACGCTGAAGGGAAGGATGACCGAGAGGAACAGGTACAGGAACACCCCGCCGATCGCCAGCCATCGCCAGTTGCCGAGTTGGACGAGCCTCGGACGGTATGCCTTACCGGAGACAACCGTATAGCGGTAAGAATGGCGGATCATGCGGTAGTACAAAAGCGCGAGCGCCACCGCGATGACGAGGTACAGCATGGCGAGCGCATTGGCCTGCCCGAAGGAAGGAGCGACGCCGACGCTCGAGATGATCGCGTAGATTCGCGTGCTCAGCACATGGATGTTGGCGGACATGCCGAGCACGCCGGGCACCTCGAAGGCGTCGAAGGCGGAGATGGCCTGATAGAGCAGGGTGGCGGCGATGCCGGGCATCAGCAGCCACATGGTGATCTTGAGGGCCGTTCGAATCGGTGTCGCGCCGCAGGTGGCGGCCGCCTCCTCGAGCGCCGGATCCATGTTGCGCATGATCGGGATCATCAGCAGGAAGGCCAGCGGCACGAGACGAAGACCCTCGACGAAGATCATTCCGCCGACGGAGTAGATGTTGATGAAGGGCTGCGTCAGACCGAACGTATCCATGACGAAACGGCTGATGATCCCGGAGCGCGGGCTCAGCAACAGCACCCAGGCGACGCCCTGCAGGAGACCGGGAACCGCCAGGCAGAGCGGGACGCTGGCGAATATCCAGAGCTTCCCGGGCATGTCGGAACGTTCGACGAGCCAGGCGAGCATCGTCGCGATACCGGTCGCGACGAAGATGGCGCCGAGAACGAAGACGATCGTATTGAGGAGGACCGAATCGATGCCGCGCGCGGTCCAGACCTGGATGTAGTTCTCGAGGCCCATATTGCCCCATGAGAAGTCGGTCGGCAGCCGTGCGAGGCTGAACGAGCCGACGATCATGAAGGCGACGGGAACCACGACGAGGGCGGCCGTGGCGATGAAGACGAGCGCCGATAGAGACATCCCGAAGGTGGAGGTCCTGCGCGACTTCAAGGTCATCGTGGACAAAACGAAGGCTCCATCGGCATGAATCGGGCGGCAGGAGAGCCGGTTCGAGGCGGACAGCCCGGGCGGCGCTCAAAGCTGCGGCCAGCGCCCGGGCGCCGGCCCCCCACGTCGTCCGGCGAGAAGGCCCCGG
>JAEZCD010000207.1 GCA_023430145.1 Pseudomonadota bacterium | reverse complement strand
ATCGAGGACCGGCCGGCCGCGGACTGGCTCGCGGGCGCCGTCGCGGAGCTGCAGGCGCTGCCCAACGTGACGCTGCGCCGGGACGCGACCGCGTTCGGCTACTACGACGCCAACCTCGTCGCCGTCGTCGACACATCCGGCCACGGGCGGGACGGCGCCTGGCGCGAGACGCTGCGCCTCGTTCGCGCCCGCCGCGTGGTCCTCGCCACCGGCGCGATCGAGCAGCCGCTGACCTTCCCGGACAATGATCGCCCCGGCATCATGCTGGCCGGCGCTGTACGCGCCTATCTCAACGAATATGCCGTCGCGCCGGGCCGCCGGGCGGTGGTCTACACGGCCTCCGACGACGCCTATCGCACCGCTGCGGAACTGGCGGACGCCGGCATCGAGGTCGCCGCCGTGATCGACCCGCGCGCCGAGCCGGGCGCCGCGGCGCGCGCGAGCCTGCGCGGCGCCGGCATCGAGCTCTTGCCGGGCCACGAGATCGTCGCCACGCGCGGGCGTCACCGTGTCCGCTCCGTCGACGTCGCCCCGGCCGGCGGCGGGGCGAGCCGGCGCATCGACTGCGATCTCGTCTGCGTCTCGGCCGGCTGGACGCCGGCGATCCACCTGCACAGCCAGACCGGCGCGCGGCCCGTCTACGACCCGGCGACGGGCGCGTTCCTGCCGGGCAGGCCAGTGCAGGCCGAGTGCTCGGTCGGCGGGGCACGCGGCACCGGCGATCTCGCCGGCTGCCTGTCGGACGGCTTCGAGGCGGGCGCCAGCGCTGCCGAGCTGTGCGGCTTCGACGCTGCGCTTTTCTCGATCCCGCGCTGCGACGATGGCGGTTTCGCGCCGCGGCTCGGCGTGACGCAGGCACCCGGCGTCCCGACGCGGCCGAAGAAGCAGTTCGTCGATCTCCAGACCGACGTCACCGTCGCCGACGTCGCGCTGGCGCGGGCCGAGGGCTTCGTCTCGGTCGAGCATCTGAAGCGCTACACGACGCTCGGCATGGGCACCGACCAGGGCAAGACCAGCAACCTCGCCGGCCTCACGCTGATGAGCGCGCTGCAGGGGACGAGTCCGGGCGAGGTGGGCACCACCACCTTCCGGCCGCCGGTGTCGCCGGTCACGATCGGTGCGCTTGCCGGCCGCGGCGTCGGCTATGATTACGCGCCCGTGCGGCTCACGCCGATGCATGCCTGGCACGTCGAGGTCGGCGCGCGCCTCGTCGAGAACGGCCTCTGGCTGCGGCCGCAACTCTATCCGCGGCCCGGCGAGGCCGTTGCGGACACGGTGAACCGGGAGGTGCGTACGGTCCGCCAGAGCGCCGGTCTCGTCGATGTCACGACGCTCGGCAAGATCGACGTGCAGGGGCCGGACGCCGCGACCTTCCTCGACCGCGTCTATGCGAACGACGTCGGCGATCTCGAGCCGGGCCGCGCCCGCTATTCGGTGATGCTGCGCGAGGATGGGCTCGTGATGGACGACGGCGTCGCCTGCCGCCTCGCCGCCGACCATTTTCATCTCACGGCGAGCACCGGCCACATCGATCACGTGCTCGCCTATCTCGAGCTGCTGCACCAGCGCTACTGGCCGGACCTGCGGCTCGCCATCACCGACGTCACCGAGAACTGGGCAGTGATGGCGCTCGCCGGCCCTCGCGCGCGGGATGTTCTGAGCACGCTCGTCGCCGAGGACATCTCGAACGCCGCGCTGCCCTTCCTCGGCATGAAGGCCTGCACCGTCGGCGGCGTGCCGGCGCGGCTGTTCCGGGTCAGCTTCTCGGGCGAGCTCGCCTACGAGGTGAACGTGCCGGCCGAGCACGGGCTCGACACCTGGCGGCGACTCGTCGCGGCCGGCACGGAGTTCGGCCTCTGCCCCTTCGGGACCGAGGCGATGGGCGTGCTGCGCATCGAGAAGGGGTTTGTCGCCGGCGGCGAGATCGACGGGCGGACGACGCCGCAGGATCTCGGGCTCGGCTGGCTCTTGAGCAAGTCGAAGCCCTATCTCGGCAAGCCGGCGCTCGCCCGGCCCGGCCTGATGGCGCCGGAACGGCCGCGCCTCGTCGGCCTCGTGCCGGTCGACCGCCGGGCGCCGCTGCGGGCGGGCGCGCATCTTCTGGCCGAGCCTGCCCCGCCGACCCCGGCGAAAGAGCCCGTGCCGGCGATCGGCCGCATCACCTCGGCCGCGTACAGCGCGACGCTCGGCCATCCGATCGCGCTGGCCCTCGTGTCGGGGGGACGGAAGCGGCGTGGCGAGATCGTCCATGCGGCCTTCCCGCTCGCCGACGAATGCGTCGCGGTCGAGGTGGTGGATCCGGCCTTCGTCGACCCGAAAGGCGACCGCGCCCGTGCCTGACCCGGTCATCTCCAGCCACGCCGCCGGCATCCTGCAGGTCGACGCGCTCGTCTACGGGGAGGGCGTGCGCGAGCGCGTGGAGGCGGTGCGCGGCGCCGACATCCTTGAGATCGCCCCCCGGCGCTGGTGGCTGCTCTCCCGCGACGGCGCGCGCCTCGCCGCGCCCGATGGCCTCGCCCCGGGAGCCGCGGCGATCGTCGACCTGTCGTCGTCCCGCATCGTCCTGAGACTGCGCCATCCGCGCTGGCGGGACGTCGTCGCCAAGGGCTGCGGCATCGATGTTTTCGGTGCCGACTTCGTGCGCCGCCGCTATGCCGCGACCCTGTTCGCGCGCTTCAATGTCCTCTTGCGCATGCCCGACGGCGCCGACGGCTGCGACCTCTACGTCGCGCGCAGCGGTGCCGAGAGCCTTCGCCGCTGGCTGGAAGATGCCCTCGTCGAGTTCGAGACCGCCTGACGGAGATTTTCTAGATGAAGCCCGACCTGATCGTTCGCGGCGGCACGGTGGTGACGGAAAACCTCACCTTCCAGGCCGACATCGTCGTTCATGACGGCCGGATCGTGTCGGTCGGCGCGTTCGAGGGCGAGGCGGCGTCCATCCTCGACGCGACGGGCAAGCACGTGCTGCCCGGCGTAATCGACGACCATGTCCACTTCCGCGAGCCGGGCATGGAGTACAAGGAGGACTGGCAGACGGGCTCGTTCGCGGCGGCGATCGGCGGCAACACCACCGTCTTCGACATGCCGAACACGAGCCCGGCCGTCGATTCCGTCGAGAATTATCAGCGGAAGCTGGCGCTCGCGTCGGCGAAGTCGGTGGTCGACTTCGGCATCTACGGAGTGCTGGCCGAGGACAATCTCGACCAGCTGGAGCCGATGGCCGAAGCCGGCGCGATCGGCTTCAAGCTGTTCCTCGGCAACACCACCGGCAATCTGCCCTGTCCCTCGGACGGGGCGGTGCTCGAGGGCTTCGAGATCCTGGCGCGCATCGGCAAGCGCTGCGCGATCCACGCCGAGAACTCGCCGATCCTGTTCTGGCGCGAGGAGCGGCTGAAGGCCGCCGGACGCAACGAGCGCGCCGCGCACCTCCTCGCCCGCACCGATGTCGTCGCGCTCGAGGCGCTGACCAAGAGCTGCATCCTCGCCGAGTGGACCGGCGCCCGCATCCACATCGTCCACGAGAGTTCTTCGCTGAGCCTGCCCTACATCCGCTTCTTCAAGGAGCGGGGCGTCGACCTGACCGTCGAGACGCTGCCGCAATATTTGTTCCGCGCCGTCGAGGACATGGAGGCGCCGGGCGGCGAGGTGCTGCGCATGAACCCGCCGATCCGCGAGCGCTTCCACCAGGCGCCGCTGCTGGCGGCGCTGCGCGACGGGCTGATCGATTTCCTCGCCACCGACCACGCGCCGCACGACCCGAAGGAGAAGTTCGGCGAGCGGATCTGGGATCTCTCCTGCGGCTTCCCGGGCCTCGAAAGCTCGGTGCCGCTGATGATGAACGCCGTCAACCAGGGCCGCTTCGACCTGAACCGCTACGTCCAGGTGAGCTCGGCCAACCCCGCCCGCGCCTGGGGCCTCTACGGCCGCAAGGGCGTCATCGCCCCCGGCGCCGACGCCGATCTCGTCCTCGTCGACATGGACCGCACCGAGACGCTGACCTCCGCCCGCCTCGCCTCGCGCGGCAAGGTCTCGGCCTATGAGGGCATGGCCGTGAAGGGCTGGCCGGTGGCGACGCTGGTGCGCGGCCGGATCGTCGCCAAGGACGGCAAGGTCTGCGCCGAGCCCGGCTGGGGCAAGCCGGTGGTGCAAGAAATGCCGCCGCCGAAGCCGCGCAACCTCGACAAGCATCTGGCGACGCTGTGCGGACGCTCGCCCGCTTAATGACGACCGCGAAACCGAACCGGAAGCGCCGAGGATGATCGACAAGAATTTCTCCACCGACACGGTCATCGGCCATGCCGGCAACCACCCCGAAAAGAACTTCGGCGTCGTCAATCCGCCCGTCTATCACGCCTCGACGATCGTCTTCCCGACGCTCGAGGTGCTGAAGGAAACGCGGCGGGACCGCGACAGCGGCGCCTATGAGGGCATCACCTATGGCCGGGAGGGCACGCCGACGACGCGTGCCTTCGAGGAGGCGATCTGCGCGCTCGAGGGCGGGTACCGGGCGGTCACGCTGCCCTGCGGCCTCGCCGCCATCGCCTCGACGCTGTTCAGCTTCCTGAAGGCCGGCGACCACCTGCTGATGCCCGATCAGCTCTACGGGCCGGCACGCTCCTTCTGCGAGACGGTGCTGAAGAAGTTCGGCGTCGAGGTGACCTATTACGACGGCCGCATCGGCGCCGGCATCGCGGCGCTGCTGAAGCCGAATACCCGAGTGGTCTATCTGGAATCGCCCGGCTCGCTGACCTTCGAGATGCAGGACGTACCGGCCATCGCCAAGGCCGCGAAGGCGCATGGCGCGGTCGTCGTCATGGACAATACCTGGGCCTCGCCGTACTTTTTCAACCCGATCGCGCACGGCGTCGACGTGACGGTGCACGCGGCGACGAAATACATCTCCGGCCATTCCGACCTGATGCTGGGCGTCGCGGTCTGCACGGAGGAGGTTTTTGTCCGCCTGAAGGCGACCGCCTCGATCAGCGGCTATTGCGGCGGCCCGGACGACGTCTACATGGCGCTGCGCGGCCTGCGCACGCTCGCCATCAGGATGCGCCGCCACAACGAGGCCGCGCTCGAGGTCGCGAAATGGCTGCAGACGCGGCCCGAGGTGCAGCGCGTGATGTATCCGGCGCTCCCCGACGATCCGGGCCACGCCATCTGGAAACGGGATTTCCGTGGCGCCTCGGGCCTCTTCGGCTTCACCCTGAAGCAGTTCTCGGAAAAAGCCTTCGCGGCCTTCCTCGACCACACCGAGATCTTCAAGCTCGGCTATAGCTGGGGCGGCTTCGAGAGCCTCTTGGTGCCGACCTATCCCTCGACGCTGCGCTCCAGCACCGCCTGGACCGCGGACGGCCCCTCGGTGCGCATCCATGTCGGGCTCGAGGATGTCGGCGACCTCATCCGGGATCTCGAGGCCGGGCTTAAGCGGATGTCGAGCGCAGCGTAGGGGAGGGGGATCGCATGGATCTGATGCTGAAGGACCGGGTCGCCGTCATCACCGGCCCGGTGAAGGGCATGGGCGCCGGCATCACCACCGCGTTCGCGCGCGAGGGCTGTCGGCTCGCTCTCCTCGGCCGCGACGTCGGCGCGATCGAGCCGCTCGCCGCCGAGCTGCGCGCCGCCGGCACGCCCGTCCTCGTGGCTGCCTGCGACGTCACCGATGCCGCCCAGTGCGAGAGCGCCATTCAGGCGGTGCTCGCCGAGTACGGGCGGATCGACATCCTCCTCAACGTCGCCGGCGGCACCGGGCCGATCGGCAAGACCGGCGTCGAGACCTCGGCGGAGGAGTTCGACGAGATCGTCACCCTCAACCTCAACGGCTGCTTCCACACCATGCGCGCCGCCCTTCCGGCGATGATGCGGCAGCGCTACGGCAAGATCGTCAATGTCGGCGGCACGTTCGGCATGCGCGGCCGGGCCGGGCGGGTCGGCTATTCCTCGGCGAAATGGGGGCTGCGCGGGCTCACCAAGAGCATGGCGCTCGAGGTCGGCCAGCACAACATCAACGTCAACTGCGTCGCGCCCGGCATGGTCGACGGGCCGCGCTTCCGCACCAAGGTCTGCGCCGAGATGGCCGAGCGGCTCGGCATCTCGCTCGAGGAGGCGGCGACGCGCCACGCCGCCGACTATGCGCTGAAGCGCATCAGCACCGATGCCGACGTCGCCAATGCCTGCCTGTTCCTCGCCAGCGACGTCTCGCGCCAGCTGACCGGCGTCGACCTTCCCGTCGACGGCGGCTGGGCGGCGCTGTGAGGGTGGCCACGAAGCGGACCCTCGCGCCCCGCATCGCCGCGCGCTAATCTCCCGGGCGGAGGCCGGGAGGAGGATGTCGCCCGGGGCGGCGCACATGCGCCCCTCGCATGGCCAGCGACGGGACCCAGCGTTGCGAGGCGGGCGCCGACTGCATGACCATGCCGGAAACGCCGCCGAGCACCATCGACGACAGCCGGCGGCGGTACGTTCAGCGCACCGTTCTTTTCGGCCTCACGACCGGGCTCGCCGCCCGCATCGCCATTCTCCTGTGCGGCATCGCCTCGCTCGTCGTCACCGCCCGCCTGCTCGAGCCGGCGGATTTCGGCATCTACGCGGTCCTCCTCGCCGTCTGCAATTTCGTGATCCTCGCCGCCGACGCCTGGATCAACAACAGCCTCGTGCAGCGTGTCGACCTCGACGCCGACGCCGTCGCCTCGGCCGAGGCGGCGCTGACGGCGATCGGCTGCCTCGGGGCCTTCTTCGTCCTCGCTGTCGCCCCTTTCCTCGAGGCGCAGCTGGGGGCGAGGGGACTGTTCGGCGTCGCCTGCGTGCTCGCGGTCGCCCTGCCGCTCGAGGCGGCATCCTCGTTCCGTACCGCGCTGCTGCATCGCGAGTTGCGCTTCCAGGCCGCCCAGGCCGCCACCGTCGCCAACGGCTTCGCCAATCTCGTCGGCGCCGTCGCCGGCGCCCTCGCGGGCTTCGGCGCGCTCGCGCTGGCGCTCGGCTTCACGGCCGGGCAGCTCGCCGAATACGTCGTCGTGCGGATGTGCGAGCGGACGCGTATCGACGGCCGGCCGGGCTGGCGGTCGCTGCACCCGCTGCTCGACTTCGGCAACGGCTATGTCGTCGCCGCGATCGCCAATTATGCGGCGTTGCAGGGACAGAACATCGTCATCGGCCTGCTGACGAGTGCGGGCGCCGTTGGGCTTTTCAGCCGCGCCTACTCGATCATGATGGTGCCGGTGAACCTCTTCGCGGGCGCCAGCCGCAAGGTCGCGTTCGCGACGGTCGCCCGGCTCCAGGACGAGCCCGCCTACGTCCGTGAGCAGCTGCAGCTGCTGATCGGCCTCTCGGCGCTTCTGATCCTGCCCATCGGCATCGGACTGTCGCTCTCGGCGCCGATCCTGGTCGCCGTCGTGCTCGGGCCGAACTGGGAGGGCGTCGTCGAGCCCTTGGCGATCCTGTTCCTGGCGCTCTTCGCCCGGCTCGGCTACGTGCTGCCCGAGGCGGCGCTGATCGGCATGGGGCTCGTCTGGGCCGCCGCGCGGCGGCAGATCGTCTACGCCCTCGTGGCGACGGTCGCGACGCTCGCGGGGACGCTGCAGTTCGGCCTCGCCGGCGCGGCGGCGGGTTTTGCGATCGCAGCGACGGCGATCTACGTGCTGTCGATCGGCGCCGCGCGCGCCTTCATCGGCAGCAGCCGCGCCTCGATCGTCATCCCGCACCTGCGCGCCGCGCTCGTCGCACTGCTCGCGCTCGGGACCGCCGAGCTCGCCATCGCCGCAACCGGCCAGCCCCGCTGCGGTTTCGTGTACGTCGCCGGCTATTGGATCGGATTGGGCGCCTGCTTCGCGCTGGCGCCGTCCGCGCTGCTCGGCGAGGCGAGGCGCGCACGCACGGCCGTCTATCGGGCGCTGCGGCGCCGTTGACGTCGCCCTCGAGCGTCACTCCACCTTGATGTTCGCCGCCGCGACGGCGCGGCGCATGCGCGAAAGCTCGCGCTCGATCTCGGCCCGGAACGCCTCCGGGGAGGTGCCGGCGACGATCGCCTGCTGGGCCGTGAGCGCATCGCGCACGCCGGGCGTGGCGAGCGTTTCCGTGAGCGCGCCGTCGAGCCTCCGCACGATGCCGTCCGGCGTGCCCTTCGGCGCGACGAGACCGAAGAAGGCCATCCAGTTCATCTCCGGCAGCCCGAGCTCGGCGAAGGTCGGCACGTCGGGCAGCGCCGGATTGCGCTGCTCGCCCGAGACGCCGAGCGCGCGCAGCCGGCCATCGCGGACGAGCGGCAGCGAGGTCGGCAGATTGTCGAAGATCACCTGCACCTGGCCGCCAACGGCCTCGACCAGCGCCGGCCCGACCCCGCGATAGGGCACGTGCACGAGATCGGTTCCGGTCTCGAGCCTGAACTGCTCGCCGAGCAAATGGCTGACCGAGCCATTGCCGGCCGACGCGTAATGCAGCTTCCCGGGCTCTCGCTTGGCCAGCGCGACGAAGGCGGCCATGTCGGCCGCCGGCACGGACGGGTTGATCGCCATGATGTTCGGCACCGAGGCGATCTTGCCGATCGGCACGAGGTCGCGCAGCACGTCGAAGCTCAGGGCCTTGTAGGTCGCGGGGTTGATCGCCAGGGTCGAGGCGGTGCCCATGCCGATCGTGTAGCCGTCGGGCGCGGCTTTCGCGATCGCCGCCGTGCCGATCGTCCCGCCGGCGCCGCCGCGGTTCTCGACGACGATCTTCTGGCCGAGCGCCTTGCCCAAGCCTTCTGCGACGATGCGGCCGATGACGTCGGTCGATCCGCCGGCCGGGAACGGCACGATCATGGTGATGGGCCGGGACGGATAGGCGTCCTGCGCGGACGCCCCGAGAGTAAGGAGCGCCAGAAGGACCATCGTCGCGAGCAGCTTCATCGTGCGTGACCTTCGTTGCCCCGCCCCGGCCGAGCGCGCCGCGGCGCGCCCCGATGCCCGACGTTC
Source organism: Pseudomonadota bacterium (assembly GCA_023430145.1). Classification (GTDB taxonomy): domain Bacteria; phylum Pseudomonadota; class Alphaproteobacteria; order Rhizobiales; family Methylopilaceae; genus JAEZCD01. Next base: position 17,733 of record JAEZCD010000207.1, on the reverse strand, counting down.
GAGCCGCCCTGCCGGCTCTTGATGACCTTTCTCCGGCCGCGAGCCAAGCGTTGCAGGGACCGGGCATCCATGCTGGAAAGATGAGGCGGACGGGCGGCCTTGCGCTCTCGGACGGAGCCGCGATCCGGTCCCTCGCTCGGGCGCCGCGCCGGCGACGGACAGCGACAGGAAATCGGTGACCGATCATGAAGGTGGTTGTTCTCGGCGCGGGCGTGGTCGGCGTCGCTTCGGCCTACTACCTCGCAAAGGCGGGCCACGCGGTGACGGTGCTGGACCGGCAGCCCGGGCCGGCCCTCGAGACGAGCTTCGCCAATGCGGGCGAGATCTCGCCCGGCTACGCCTCGCCCTGGGCCGCTCCCGGCATTCCGCAGAAGGCGGTGAAGTGGCTCCTGATGCGGCACGCGCCGCTGATCGTCCAGCCGATGCTGGATGCGGCGACGCTGCGCTGGATCGCCGCGACGCTGCGCAACTGCACCGCCGCCCGCTATGCGGTCAACAAGGGGCGGATGGTGCGCCTCGCCGAGTACAGCCGCGATCTCCTCATCGCGCTGCGGGCGGAGACCGGCATCGAGTACGACCAGCGGAGCAGGGGGACGCTGCAGCTGTTCCGCACGCAGAAGCAGCTCGACGGCATCGGCAAGGATGTCGCCGTGCTCGCCGCCGACGGGGTGCCGTTCGAGGTGCTCGACCGGGAGGGGTGCGTCGCCGCCGAGCCCGGTCTCGCACCCGCAAGGGAGAAGATCGTCGGCGGGTTGCGGCTTCCCAATGACGAGACCGGCGACTGCTTCAAGTTCACGAGCGAGCTGCACCGGCTCTGCGAGGGGCTGGGCGTGGACTTCCGGTTCGGCGTGCGGATCGGCGGCCTGCGCGTCGCCGATGGGCGCATCGTGGCGGCGGAGACGGCGTCCGGCGACATCGAGGCGGACGTCTTCGTCGCCGCGCTCGGCAGCTATACGACGGCCTTCGTCGCGCCGCTCGGGCTGCGCCTGCCGATCTATCCGGTGAAGGGATATTCGATCACCGTGCCGATCGTGGACGAAGCGCGCGCGCCCGTCTCGACGATCATGGACGAGACCTACAAGATCGCCATCACCCGCCTCGGCGACCGCATCCGGGTCGGCGGCATGGCGGAGATCGCCGGCTTCAACCTCGACCTTCGCCAAGGTCGCAAGGCGACCCTCGTGCATTCGGTCGAGGATCTGTTCGGCGGCGCCGGCGACCAGAGCCGGGCGAGTTTTTGGACCGGTCTGCGGCCGATGACGCCGGACGGCACGCCGGTGATCGGCGGCACGCGCTATCCTAATCTCTACCTCAATTCGGGTCACGGCACGCTCGGCTGGACCATGGCCTGCGGCTCCGGCCGGGTCCTCGCCGACCTGATCAGCGGGACGAGGCCGGAGATCGAGACCGCCGACCTCGCCCTCGGCCGCTACGGCGCCTGAGCCGAGGGTACGGTTCTCTGCATGAGCGCGAAGGGCGTGCTGCGTCCGCGCCCATTGCAAATTCCAATGTTCAAGGGCGCGGAAAACCAATTGGATAGGCGTCGCCTATCTCAATATGGTTCGCAAAACCGCCCGCACCGGTTCGTGCGGCAATAAAACCATGGGAGGACCATCATGCTCAGAATGTCGACCGCAACCGAGCTCGGGCTTGGCATCGCGGGCCGGCCGTCGCGCCGGACCTGGTGCGCCGCGTTCGCCGCCTTTGCCGTCGCCGCAGGCCTCGGCGCCGGCCCGGCGCTCGCCGAGCAGACGATCCGCCTCGGCCACGCCAATCCGCAGAACCCGCAGACGAATACGGCCGCTGCGATGTCCTCGGTGTTCAAGGGATCGCTCGAGCAGGCGAGCCGCGGCGACATCAAGGTGTCGATCTTCCCGGCGAGCCAGCTCGGCCGCGAGCGCGAGATGATGGAAGCCGTGCGGCTCGGCAGCGTGCACGCCGTCATCATCTCCGAAGGCACGACGGTGAACTTCTTCCAGCCGATGGAAGTGCTCGGCATCCCCTACATCTTTCCCTCGATCGAGGTCGCCTGGAAGGTCGCCGACGGGCCGTTCGGGCAGATGATGTTCGACGAGTTCCGCAAGGCGACCGGCATCCGCATCCTCGCCACCGCGCCGCCCGGCGGCTTCCGCAACTTCGGCACCAACAAGGAGATCAAGTCGGCGGCCGATCTGAAGGGTCAGCGCATCCGCACCATGGAGCATCCGGTGCATCAGGCGATGATGACCGCGCTCGGCGCCTCGCCGACGCCGGTCGCCTTCAGCGAGGTTTATAGCGCGGTGAAGTCCGGCATCGTCGACGGGCTCGAGCTGCCCTACGCACAGATCCTCAACATGAAGCTGAACGAGGTGATCAAGAACGTCGTCGCCGACGAGCATCTCTTCAACCAGGAGATGCTGTTCGTGAACGACCGCTGGTTCTCGAGCCTCAGCCCCGAGAACCAGAAGGCGGTGCTGAAGGCTGGCCGCGACGCGCAGACCGCCGGTCGTGGCGTCGCGCTCGTCAACGACTATGCGGGGCCCGAGAAGCTGCGTGAGCTCGGCATCAACGTCTACTACCCGACCGAGCAGGAGAAGCTGAGCTTCAAAGAGCTCGCGCAGCCGCCGGTGCTCGAGATGATGCGGAAGCGCGTCGACCCGAAATGGGTCGATGGCCTCGTGAAGGCGGTCGACGAGGCGAGCAAATAGTGCCTGCCCGCGGAGCGGGCGGCATGAATGCCGCCCTTCAGTCCGCCGCGCGCGGGCTCGATACGGCGACGATGCTGACCTGCAAGGTCGGCGTCGCCGCCATGACCATCCTCGTCCTGTTGCAGGTGGTGCTGCGCTACGGCCTCAAGGTGCCGCTGCCCTGGGTCGAGGAAGCCACCATCCTGATGATGATCTGGCTCACCTTCGCCGGCACGGCGGCGGCGCTGCGGCGCGGCGCGCATGTCTCGGCCACCATGGCGGTCGATCGCCTGCCGAAGAAGGCGCAGGCGCTGCTGGCGCAGGTCTCGCTCGCCGCCGTGCTCCTCTTCAGCCTCGTCGTCGCCTGGCAGGGGGTGCTGCTGGTGCAGTCGGTCTCCGGGCAGCGGACGGCCGCGCTCGGCATGCCGATGGCGTTCGCCTACGCCATCATCCCGGTCGGCGCGGTCCTGACCGCGATCCAGGCCATCGCCGCCATGCTGAGCGGACCGCACGCCTCCTCCGGCCTCGTCACCGAGTGAGGCCGCGTGGTTCTCCTCGTCGTTCTCGGGATCTTCGTCGTCGGCCTCGTCATCGGCGTGCCGATCGCCTTCGCGGTCGGCATCGCGGCTCTTGCCGGGTACCTCGCCTTCGATCCGGCGCTGCTGATCCTCGTTCCGCAGCGGATGTATTCCGGCGTCGACTCGTTCCAGCTGATGGCGGTGCCGTTCTTCATCCTCGCCGGGGACCTGATGGGCACCTCGGGGATTCTCCGGCGGCTGATCCGCTTCGCCGAGACGCTCGTCGGGCATCTGCGGGGCGGCATCGCCCAGGTCAACATCGTCGCCAGCATGATCTTCTCGGGCATCAGCGGCTCGGCCGTGGCGGATGCCAGCGCGCTCGGCACGGCGCTGATCCCCACCATGACCGAGCGCTACGGCAACCGCAGCTTCGCCGCCGCCGTCTGCGCCGCTGCCGCCAGCATGGGGCCGATCATCCCGCCGAGCATCCCGATGGTCATCTACGCCTTCACCGTCGGGCACATCTCGATCGGCGGCATGTTCCTCGCCGGCGTCGTGCCGGGCATCCTCATGGGTGCCGGGATGATGGTGATCGTCTACGTGATCGCCCGCCGGCGCGGCTATGACCCGGCCGGGCTGCGCGCGACGCCGCAGCAGATCGGCCGCGCCTTCCTCGAGGCGACCTGGGCGCTCGTCATGCCGGCGATCATTCTCGGCGGCACGCTCGGCGGCGTCTTCACCGCGACGGAGTCGGCCGCCGTCGCGGTCGCCTACGCGGTCGTCGTCGGGGCGCTGATCACCCGCGAGCTCCGCTGGGCGCATGTCCTGCAGGCGCTCGAGCGCTGCGTGCTGATCAGCGCCGTGGTCTTCTTCCTCGTCGCCACCTCCGAGGTGGTGACGTGGCTGCTCTCGGCCACCGGGCTGCCGGTCGCGCTCGCCGAGGCGCTGCGGAGCGTATCGACCGACCCGAGGATTTTCCTGCTGCTGGTCAACGTGTTCCTGCTCGTCGCCGGCACCATCCTCGAGCCGGTGCCGCTGATCATCATGGTGGCGCCGATCCTCGCCCCGATCGCCGCCTCCTACGGCATCGACCCGCTGCATTTCGGCTTCGTCTTCGTCCTCAACGTCGTGATCGGCCTCATGACGCCGCCGGTCGGCGGCATCCTGTTCACCGTCTGCGGCATCGCCCGGGCGCCGATCGAGCGGGTGTCGGTCGAGTCGATGCCGTTCCTTCTATGGCTTGCCGCCGTCCTGCTTCTCGTCACCTACGCGCCGTGGATCGCCATGGGGCTGCCGAACGCCTTCGGATACTAGACGCTCCGAAGTCACCCGCAGTCATGCGGCTTCCGCAGCTCGCCAGAGCCCAAGGACGCGGCATTCGAAATCTCGCAGCTCGACCTTCGGGTCTTCACAGGAACCGTCATGGGCGTGATCAGCATTGCCGGCTTCTACGACCTGCACATCCACAGCTCGCCGGCGCCGTTCGTCCGCATCGGCGATTCGGAGGACATCGCCCGCTGGTGCGCCGAGGCCGGGATGGCCGGCATCTGCATCAAGAGCCATTTCGAGAGCACCGTCTCCAAGGTCCATCACGCCCGAAAACACCTCGCCGCCGACTATCCGGACTTCCGGGTGTTCTCGAGCATCGCGCTCAACCGCGGCGTCGGCGGCGTCAATCCGGGCGCGGTCGAGCTGGCGCTCGAGCAGGGGGCGAAGATCGTGTGGCTGCCGACGATGGACGCGGCCGCGCATGCCGAGGCCTTCGGCGGTGTCGGCACCTGGGGGCTCCGCAGCATGACGGTCGGCGCGCGCCTGAAGGGCTCGCCGCGCGGCGGCTACACGGTGCTGGCGGGCGGCCGGCTGACCGAGGAGACCAAGGAGGTGATCGCGCTGTCGCAGGCCTACGACGCGGTGCTGGCGACCGGTCACCTCGGCCGGGACGAGGTGTTCGCCGTGATCGAGCACGGCGCTTCGATCGGCCACCGGCGGCTCGTCGTCACCCATCCCGAGTTCCGCGTTCCCAATCTTCCAGAGGACGACATCCTGCAGCTCGCCGCGATGGGCGCCCGCTTCGAGTTCTGCGCGGTGAATACCTTTCCGCTGAACCGGCTGCATTCCGTCGAGCACATCCGCGACATGATCCTCGGCGTCGGCGTCGAGCATTGCATCGTCTCGACCGATGCCGGGCAGCTGTTCAACCCGCCGCCGCCGGAGACGATGCGCGTCTTCGTGCAGAGCCTGCACGAGCTCGGCGTCGACGAGGCGACGATCCGGGCGCTGTGCATCGACAATCCCCGCCGGCTCGTCGAGGGGGATTGAGCTTTTCGTCATTGCGAGGAGCGAAGCGACGAAGCAATCCAGCTTTGCGGCCGTGAAAGAGAAGCTGGATTGCTTCGCTGCGCTCGCAATGACGAGGTGTTGCCGTCATTGCCAGGAGCGCAGCGACGAAGCAATCCAGCTTTCGAGCGCCCAAGAGGAGTCTGGATTGCTTCGCTCCGCTCGCGATGACGCCGCGCCGGCGCAGCCTCAGCGATAGACCAGGTCCCTGAGGAAGAGCGAGAGCGCCGGAAAATAGGTGATCAGCATCAGGCAGGCGAGCACGACGGCGATGAACGGCACGAGCGAGCCGACCATGCGGTCGAGCGAGATTTTCGCCACCGAGCAGGCGGCGAACAGGTTCACCCCGAACGGCGGCGTGATCATGCCGAGCGCGAGGTTGACGACCATCACCAGGCCGAAATGCACCGGGTCGATGCCGAACTGCGCCGCGACCGGGGCGAGAATCGGCGCCAGCACGATGATGGCCGCCGAGGTCTCGATGAACATGCCGATCAGGAACAGGAAGACGTTCACCGCGAGCAGGAAGGTCCAGCCGCTGTCGAACGTGGCGATGATGAACTCGCCGAGCTGAGCCGGCACCCCGGCGCGTGTCAGAAGGAAGCTGAACAGCCCGGCCATGGCGATGATCAGCATGATCACCGAGGACGAGACGACGCTCTTGCGCAGGATGGCGATCACCGTGCGAAGATCGAGCTCGCGATAGACGAAGCAGCTGATGAAGAGCGCGTAGAATACGGCGACGATCGACGCCTCGGTCGGCGTGAAGACGCCGCCATAGATGCCGCCGAGGATGATGACAGGCATCATCAGCGCCAGCGCCGCCTTGCGCGTCGCCTCGAGGACCGGCAGCCGCCCCTCGCGGTCGGTCTTGCCGTAGCCCTTGATCCGGCACCACAGCCACACCGACAGCATGAGCGTGGCGGCGATGAGCAGGCCGGGTCCGAAGCCGGCGACGAACAGCTCGCCGATCGAGACTCCCGCCGAGACGCCGTAGAGGATCATCGGGATCGACGGCGGGATGACGACGCCGAGCTCGGCCGCGCTCGCCTGCAGGGAGGCGGCGAAGGGGACCGGGTAGCCGTGCCGCACCATAGAGGGGATGAGGATGGCGCCGATGGCGAAGGTGGTGGCGACGCTCGAGCCGGAGACGGCGGCGAAGATCATGCAGGTGAGGATGCAGGTGCAGGCGAGCCCGCCCTGCACACCGCCGACGATGCTTTTGGCAAAATCGACCAGCCTGTTCGAGATGCCCCCCTCGCCCATGAGGTTGCCGGCGAGGATGAAGAAGGGGACCGCGGCGAGCGGAAACTTGTCGATCGCCGCGAAGGCCTGCTGCGCGACGAGGACCAGCGGCAGCGGCGTATAGAGCGAAAGGCCCGCGAGCGCCGCGAGCCCGACCGAGACCGCCACCGGCACCGAGAGCAGGAGCAGCACGCACATCGTCACGAGCATGGTCGCGGTCACGGGCCAGGCTCCTCAGACGGCGGTGTCGAGCTCGTCCCGGCGCGGATCGAAATAGTGCGCGAGGACGGCCGGGATCGACAGGAGGGCGCCGGTGGGGACGGCGGCATAGGCCCAGCTCATCGGCACTTCGAGCCCGGCGAGATTCTGGAAGCGGACGCGGACCGCGAGATCCCAGCCGAACCAGAAGAGGATGACGAGCAGCACGAGGGTGGCGAGCGTGATCAGCGCCTCGAGCGCCCGCCGGCGGCGGCCGTGCAGCATCCGGTAGAGGACGTCGACGGAGACGAGCGCACCCGCCCGCACCGCCGCCGCGAGGCCGAGATAGGCCATCCAGATGAGCATGGTCCGCACCAGCGGCTCCGACCAGGTCGCCGGCTCGCGCAACAAAAAGCGCGTCAGCACCTGGTAGAAGCCCGCGCACGCCGCCACCGCCAGCATGGCGCTGGCGGTGACGAGGGCGGCCTCGGTGACGAGCCGCTCGAAGCGCAGCAGCGCCGCGGCGGCTCGTCCTCGGGCGGTCACTTCTGGTCCCGGATCTTGGCGATCGTCGCCTCGCCGAAGCGCTTGCCGAGCTCGGCGAAGGTCGGCTTCAGCTGCTCCTGGAAGGCGGCGGTGTCGACCTTCTCGACAACCTGCAGGCCCATCTGGCGGAGCGTGTCCACGCCTGTCTTCTCGACCTTGGCGACCTCCGCCTTGCAGAGCACCATCGCCCGCTGCGCGGCCTCGAGGAACAGCTTCCGGTCGGCTTCCGACAGCGCGTCGAAGGCCGCCGGCGACATCACGAGGCCGACCGGCGTGAAGGCGTGGTTGGTGAGCGTCAGGTACTTCTGCACCTGGCCGAACTTGTTATTGATGATGGCGCCGATCGGATTCTCCTGACCGTCGACGACGCCCTGCTGTAGGGCGGTGAACACCTCCGGCAGGGCCATCGGCGTCGGCAGGGCGCCGAGTCCGCGCCAGACGAGAAGGTGGATCTGGTTCTCCTGCGTGCGGATCTTCAGCCCCTTGACGTCCTCGGGGCTGTTGACCGGGCGCTTGCTGTTGGTCAGCTGGCGGAAGCCGATGCCGCCGAAGGCGAGCCCCTGCAGGCCCTTGGCCCTGAACTTGCCGAGCATCTCCTGCCCTATGGGGCCGTCGAGCACCGCCTGGGCGTGATCGAAGTCGCGGAACAGGAAGGGGATGTCGAACACCTGCAGTTCCGGCACGAAATTGGCGATCACCGACGTCGACAGGACGGTGAGGTCGACGGTGCCGATCTGCACCCCTTCGAGAACTTCGCGGTCGCCGCCGAGGGCGCCGCCCGGTTGCAGGCGGATGGTGATGCGGCCGTTCGTCTTGTTCTTGATCTCCTCGGCGAAGGCCGTCATGGCGATGCCTTCCGGCGCCGTCACGCGGCCGACGAAGCCGAGGTTCAGCTCCTTCGTCTGCGCCTGTGCCGCCGGGGCCGTGAAGGCGAGCAGGGCGGCGATCGCAGGCGCCAAGAGTTTCATCGACATCGGGTGTTTCCTCTCTTCTTGCTGGTGGTTACGACGTTTTCTTATAGTGACGCGTCCGGTCCCTCTTCGATGCTCCAGGATCGGTTCAGGAACGGCTCGAGCCGGCCGGGCGACAGGTCGACGCCGAGGCCCGGCGCATCCGGCACGGCGATGCGGCCCCGGCCGTCGAGCGGATGGGTGCCGAAGGCCGTCCGCAGCGGGTTCTCGGAGGGGTCGTATTCGAACAGCGGCGTTCTCAGCCGGCCGCGCTTCTCCGGCAGGCAGGCCGCGAAATGCAGGCTGGCGTGGAAGTTGACGATCGAGCCCCAGACGTGCGGCACGACCGGCACGTCGAAGGCGTCGGCGAGGGCGGCGATGCGCAGGCCTTCCGAAATGCCACCGCAGAGCGCGAGATCGGGCTGCAGAAAGTCGAGAACGCCCGCGGCGAGGAAGTCGCGGCAGGGTTTCAGGCCGATCAGCGCCTCGCCGCCGGCGAGGCCCATCGGCAGGGCGGCGGAAAGGCGCCGATAGCCCGGCAGGTCGTCATGGGCGATCGGCTCCTCGATGAAGACGAGGTCGGCTTCCGCGAGCCGCCGTGCGATGTCGAGCGCGCCGCGGACGGAAAAACCTTCGTTGAGGTCGACCATGAGGGCGATGTCGTCGCCGATCTGCCGCCGGATCTGCACCGCGAGCCGGCCGTCCGCATGCGGCTCCGTCCCCATGCGCATCTTAATCGCCCGGAAGCCGGCCTCGAGGTAGGAGCCGACATCGGCCGCGTAATCCCGATAGGGATTTTGGCCCGGCTTCATGAAGGGGCCGCTGACATAGGCCGGGATGGTCTCGCGCAGCGCGCCACCGAGAAGCGCATGCACCGGCTTGCCGGCGATCCTGCCGGCGAGATCCCACAGCGCGAGGTCGAGCGCGCTGATCGCCATGGTCGAGATGCCGCGGCGGTCGTAGCCGAGCCTGCTGTTCATCGCCTGCCAGGCCGGCCATGGCGCCGTCGCGTCGCGGCCGAGCAGCATCGGCCCGAAGACGTCCCGGACCATGGTGCCGGCGGCGGTCGGAAACGCCCAGGTCTCGCCCCAGCCGACCTCGCCGGAATCGGCCGTGACGGCGACGAGCAGCGAGGTGCGCGCGTCGAACATCAGCCGTGCATTGCCGATCGGCTCGGACAGCCGGCAGCCGATCTCGAACCCGTCGATGCGTACGATCTTTGGCGGCGCTGACAGCATCGGGGCCCGAAATGAGGAACGGCGTCGCCGCTATCCTTAGCGTCTTTGCTTTTCCTCGATTAATTGGATTATTCGCACCTCGTCCGATCAGGAATCCAAATGATGCGGGTGACGCTCGCGCAGCTCGAGGCATTCTTCTGGGTGGCCCAGCTCGGCTCGGTGCAGCTCGCGGCGCGGCGGCTCAACCTCGCCCAGCCGACCGTTTCCCTGCGCATCCGCGACCTCGAGCAGGGGCTCGGTCTCGCGCTCTTCGAGCGCAGCCGGCGAAGGCTTCGTCCCACCGATGCCGGGGTGAACCTTCTCGGGCGGGCGTCGGCGATCCTCGACGAGGTCGGCAAGATCAAGTCGGTCGCCGCCGTCGACATCACCGGGCCGATCCGCATCGGCTTCGCCGAGGGGTTCGCGCTCGTGTGCCTCGCGCCGCTCATGGAGCTGTTGCGGCAGAACTGCCCGGGCCTGCGGCCGGAGCTGTTCGTCGCCACGAGCCTGGGGCTCGAGCAGGAGCTCGTCGCCCACCGGCTCGATCTCGCCATCCTCGTCAATCCGATCGGCCAGGCGGGACTGCGTATGCAGCCGCTCGGCGCGCAGCCGAACGCCTGGGTGGCGCGGCCGAGCCTCGGCCTCGGCCCGCAGCTGCGCCCCGCCGATGCGTGGCTGCTGCCGATCATCAGCAATCCGCCGCCCTCGGCCATGTATCGCCAGATCGTCCAGTGGTTCGCGACGGCGGGGCTCGAGCCGGCGCGCATCGACATCTGCACGAGCGTCACCCTCGTCGCGCATCTCGTCGCCGCCGGCGTCGGCATCGGCATGCTGCCGGCCAAGATGATCGCGCCGCAGATCGCATCCGGGGCGCTGCAGGTCCTCGACAGCGTGCCGGCAATCGAAGCGGGGCGCGTGTTCGCCGCCTTCTGGGAGGGCGCCGAGACGCCGGCGGTCGATGCGGTGATGCGTTGCGTGCGCCAAGTCCTCGGCGAGATGGACTACCTCGTCCTGACCTGAGGTGCGATCAGGAGGCCGAGGGCTGCGCGCGGATCAGCGGGGAGCAGGCGTCGCCGACAGCGTCGTCAGCTTCTCCCGCCGGCGCTGGACGGAGGAGGGGATGCGCATCGCCTCGCGGTATTTGGCGACCGTACGCCGGGCGATGTCGATTCCGTCGCCCCTGAGTCGCTGCACGATGACGTCGTCCGACAGCACATCGTCGGCCGGCTCGGCCTCGATCATGCCGCGGATGCGGTGGCGGACGGCCTCGGCCGAATGCGCCTCGCCGCCGGTCGCGTTGGCGATCGCCGAGGTGAAGAAATACTTGAACTCGAAGATGCCGCGTGGCGTCGCCAGATACTTGTTCGACGTCACCCGCGAGACGGTCGACTCGTGGATGCCGATGGCGTCGGCGACCATGCGCAGGTTCAGGGGCCGCAGGTGGGCAACGCCGTGCAGGAGAAAGCCGTCCTGCTGGCGGACGATCTCGCTCGCCACCTTGAGGATCGTCCGTGCCCGCTGCTCGAGGCTGCGCGTCAGCCAGTTGGCGGTCTGCAGGCATTCGGTGAGGAACGCCTTCTCGGCCTCGTTGGCGGCGCGCGGCGCGACGCGGGCGTAATAGGCCTGGTTGACCAGCAGGCGCGGCAGCACCTCGGCGTTCAGCTCGACGTGCCAGCTGCCGTCCGGCGCCGCCCGCACCAGCACGTCCGGCACCACCGTCTGCACGGTCGAGGAGCCGAAGGCGAGGCCCGGCTTCGGCGTCAGGCGCCGGATCTCGGCGATCATGTCGAGCAGGTCTTCCTCGTCGACCTCGCACAGCCGCTTCAGCCGCGGCAGCTCGCGCTTCGCCAGCAGGTCGAGATTTTCGAGCAGCGTGCGCATGCACGGGTCGAGCCGGTCGCGCTCGGCGAGCTGGATGGCGAGGCACTCCTTCAGCGAGCGGGCGCCGATGCCGGGCGGATCGAAGGTCTGGATGGTCCGCAGCACCGCCTCGACCTCCTCGGCCGGCGCGCCGAGCCGCTCGGCGGCCGCCTCGACGGTGTCGCTGAGGTAGCCGGCATCGTCGATCAGGTGGACGAGGTGCACGCCGATCAGGCGCTTCGCCGGATCCTCCACGGCGAGGAACAGCTGGTCGATGAGGTGCTCGGCGAGCGTCTTCTCGGCCGCCACATACGACTCGAAGCCGCTCTCGCCGTCGCCGCCGCCGGTGCCGACCTGCGACCAGGTCGATACCGAATAGCCTTCCTCGAGCGGGGCTGCGACCGGCTCCGGCGCGGCGACCGCGTCATCGGGGAAGACGTTGCCGAGGTCGGTATCGAGCCGCTGCTCGATCTCCTCGCGCGAGCCGGCCATCGGCTCGCCGAGGAAATCCTGCGGCTCCTCGGTAGCCGCCCGCTCGGGCTCGGCCGGCACCGGCTCCTCGACGAGCTCGCGCCCGTCGGCGCGCTCCAGCAGCGGGTTCTGCTCCAGCTCGTTGTCGACATAGGCGATGAGATCGAGCGTCGAGAGCTGCAGCAGCTTGATCGCCTGCATCAGCTGCGGCGTCATGACGAGCGCCTGGCTCTGGCGCAGCTCGAGTCTCGGGATCAGGGCCATGAACGCCTGGACACGCCGGTTGGGCCGTTTCTTGCATGAGAAACGTTCTGGGCTTTGTTAAAGCGCAGAATCCGCCGGCCCGTAAAGCCCGACGTCCCGCGGCGTCCGCGCGCGGGGCGATTTCGCGGCCCGCGTGCCCGCTTTTGCGGCGCGCCGCCTCAGCTGTGGGCGAAGATGTCCTCGTCTTCCCAGCCGGCGAGGTCGAGCGCGGCGCGCACCGGCACGAAGGCGAAGCAGGCCTCGGCGAAGGCGGTGCGGCTCTCGCGCGCCAGAAGCTCGTCGAGCTTGGCGCGCAGCGCATGCAGGTGCAGCACGTCGGCGGCGGCATAGATCAGCTGCGCGTCGGACAGCTGCGGCGCGCCCCAGTCCGACGATTGCTGCTGTTTCGACAGCTCGACGCCGAGAAGCTCGCGCACGAGGTCGCGCAGGCCGTGCCGGTCGGTATAGGTGCGCACCAGCCGCGAGGCGATCTTGGTGCAGTAGACCGGCTCCGGCATCCAGCCGAAGGTCTTGAACAGGATGCCGAGGTCGAACCGCGCATAGTGGAAGATCTTCAGGACCTTGCGGTCGCGCAGGATGCGCTCGAGATTGGGCGCCCGGTTCTGGCCGGGACCGATCTGCACGAGGTCGGCCGACCCGTCGCCGGCCGAGAGCTGTATCAGGCAGAGCCGGTCGCGCTGCGGGTTGAGGCCGAGCGTCTCGGTGTCGATGGCGATCGCCCCCTCGACCGAGTAGCCGTCCGGAAGGTCGCCCCGGTGCAGTCGTATGGTCATGGCTCTGGACGGTTGGAGGAGGCGGGAGCCGGCCCGTTTGCCTCGGGCCGGGGCGGTAACGCAGGGAAATCAATGGCTTACGGCGATATCGCGGGACCGTGTGTATCACCCGGGGTCCGGCCTGTCGAGCACCTCCCATCGGGCTCATCGGGCGAGGGTGCCGCCTCGGCGGCGGCCGAGGCGTTTTCGAGCATCAGAACAAGCTCCTGCCCGTCCGAAGGAGGCTCCCGGACGAGGAAACCCGACGCGTTTTCCTCATGCGCGAAAGGCTCCTCCGCACGTCATCCCGCCTCTCCGCCCCTCCTTCGTCATCCCGCGCGAAGCACAGGATCCATCCTCTTTCGAGGAGGCGCCCGCTTACAGACGTAGCCAGGCCGTAACCTTCTCCGCCGCCGGGGAAATTCTGCGGCAATACGCACCGCCTAACTCGCGGCCTCGAACCTTGCCGCGCTCCCCGTAGCGCCGCGACTCGTACCGAGGAGTTTTCGCCATGGACGCCATCAGCCCGACCTTCGACCAGAGCCGCCTCGATGCCCTGATGGGCCGGCTCGTCGCCGACTGCTCGGCCGCCTCGACGGCGCCGCTCGTCGTCATCGGCGATCATCTCGGCCTCTACAAGGCGCTCGCCAAGCACGGGCCGATGACCTCCTTCGAGCTCGCCGAATCGACCGGCACGCACGAGCGCTATGTCCGCGAGTGGCTGTCGGCGCAGGCCGCCGCCGGCTATGTCGAGTACGACGCCGCGCGCGAAATGTTCTCGATGACGCCCGAGCAGGCGATGGCGTTCGCCGACGACGACAGCCCGGCCTTCCTGGTCGGCGCCTTCGAGACGCAGGCGGCGATCTGGGCCGGCCGCGAGAAGATCGAGAGCGCCTTCCGCTCGGGCCACGGCGTCGGCTGGCACGAGCACGACCCGATCCTCTTCTGCGGCTGCGGGCGCTTCTTCCGCACCGGCTACCGCGCGCATCTCGTGCACGACTGGCTGCCGGCGATCCCCGGCCTCGTCGAGGAGCTGGAGCGCGGCATCTCGGTCGCCGATGTCGGCTGCGGCGTCGGCGCCTCGACCATCATCATGGCCGAGGCGTTCCCGAACTCGCGCTTCACGGGCTTCGACTATCATGCCGGTTCCATCGCCAGAGCACGCGTCGAGGCGGCGGCGTCCGGCGTCGCCGGGCGGGTGCGGTTCGAGGAATCGCGCGCGGAGGGTTTTGACGGCGGCCCCTACGAGCTGGTCACGATCTTCGACGCCCTGCACGACATGGGCGACCCGATCGGCGCCGCGCGGCGGGTCCGCGAGATGATGGCGCCGGGTGGGGTCCTGATGGTCGTCGAGCCGCTCGCCGGCGACCGTCTCGCCGACAATCTCAACCCGATCGGCCGCATGTACTATGCCGCCTCGACCATGCTCTGCACGCCCGCCTCGCTCTCGCAGGGCCCGCGCATGGGCCTCGGCGCCCAGGCCGGCGAGAAGCGGCTCCGCGCCGTGCTCCAGGAGGCCGGCTTCGGCTCGGTCCGCCGCGCGGCGGAGACGCCGTTCAACATGGTGCTCGAAGTGCGGGTGTGAGGTTCCGAAGCCCGGATGCGCAGAGCGAATCCGGGCCTCGTCTGCGGGCGGCGCAACTGCTCGAGGAGGGCATAGCGCTGCTCCACCGGGTGGGCAAAGCCGCGAGGACCGAGCGCGCGGCTCTCAATCGCTTGGTCGCGGGATGAGATTATCGGGCGTGACTCCGATCAAATAGGGATAGCTTTTGCCCGGAATGATAGCCCACACGCTGGGATCGAACCCTTTGGGCAGGGCGGCGGACAGCTCGGCCGTTGTGAGCCCGCTCCCAGCGAAGCTTTCGGCTTGCCCAGTCGCCTGAACGTCCCAATAGCTCGCCTTAGCTGCTTCGATACAGCAGCCGACGAGGCCGAAGTAATTTCCTCTCCCGCTTCTGACAACCGGCCCAGCAGCGTATGAGTAGGCCAGCTTTGCTACCTCGTCCGATTGGCCGATAAGCCCGGCGCTCGTATGGAACCTGAATGCACCGCCTTCCGAGCTTACCCTGCTTATCGAATACACGTTCGTGACCGTAATATGCGTTAGTATAGTTGTCGATGCGCTGCCTATCAACCCGCCACTCCGGCTTTTCAAGTCAGCCTCGACGAACACATCTGCGAAAGATCGCTCTATTGTAGTATCGTTCCCAGCCTCTCCGACCAGGCCACCGACGGTGCTGCCCTGAACTTCTCCCAACGCATAGGAAGCCCTGATCGTTGCCCCTCCTGATGAGCCGACCAGCCCACCGGCTATCGAGGCCTTTACGATGGCCGAGGATCGAGAGCGGATTATTTCCCCGGCCGCTAGCTGGCCAACCAATCCGCCCGCCCAGGAAAAAGCACCAACCCGGCCGATCACCTTGCCATCGGATGCACAGTTGATCACTTTTCCGTTTCTCACGATGCCGGCGAGGAGACCTACGGCGGTATAGAGAGAGAATTTGTTGGCACGAGGTCGATGGGCGACCGACCTCGAAATCGTGACGTTTTTCACGACGCCCGACATTTGGCCGAAAAGACCAACAGCGGTAGCTTTTTGATCACGAATATTCAAATTACGGATGACGTAGCCTTTTCCGTCGAACGTACCTTTGAAGGAATCAAATTCGCTGCCGATCGGGATGAAGTCGCCTGCGGTGGAACCATCAATGTTCGCTGTCAGGCAGTAATTGGCCGTGAGATCGTTCCGAACGGCGTCCAGCTCTTGGATGGTTGAAATGGCGATGCAGTCTGGCGACGCCGGGCTTGGAAGATCGTAACTCCGGGCCGTAGAGACGAGGGCGACAAAGAAGGTCGCGGCGACGCTCACGGTCCCTGCCACGCTTGCTGTCATTCGGCCCATGGCTTTTCCCCATGCCTGATGGCTGAGCGTCTCGATGCAGACGCTGCATCCGCATGGTATCAAGTTCACGCGTGCGCTGGCAGGGATTGCTGTGCTTATTTATCGGTGAAGCCGGATGGCAAAAAGATTGGTCGAAATGGTCCCTTGATACCGAGTTCTCTCGTCGCGATGCTGTCGGTTGGAAAAGGTGGGAAGGGGCGAGACTAGGCGGATGTCGGATGGGACGGCAGCGCCCATTCAGCTGATATTTGCGGCAAACTAAGGCTGGATTGCTTCGTCGCTTTGCTCCTCGCAATGACGAGACCGGATCGCCGCGCCGGAATCTCACCCCTTCCGCAGCCCCTTCAGCCTGTACAGCGCCTCGAGCGCCTCGCGGGGGCTCAGGGCGTCGGGGTCAATCGCCTCCAGCGCCTTGGCGACGGGATCGGCCGGCGCCGTAGGCTCGGGCCGGCGCGCGGCGGCGAACAGGGGCAGGTCGTCGACGAGGCGCTCGACCGGCGAGGCGCGGTCGGCCGCCTCCAGCTCGGCGAGGATGTGTTTCGCCCGCTCGACGACCCGCGAGGGGAGGCCGGCGAGCCGCGCCACCTGGATGCCGTAGGAGCGGTCGGCGGTTCCTGGCACGATCTCGTGCAGGAAGATCACGTCGCCCGCGTGGTCGGCGACGCGCACCGTCGTGTTGCGCAGCCGGGGCAAGCGTTTGGCGAGCGCCGTCAGCTCGTGGAAATGGGTCGCGAACAGCGCCCGGGCGCGGTTCGTCTCGTGCAGGTGCTCGATCGTCGCCCAGGCGATCGAGAGCCCGTCGAAGGTCGCCGTGCCGCGGCCGATCTCGTCGAGGATGACGAGGCTGCGCGGCGTCGCCTGGTTCAGGATGGCGGCCGTCTCGACCATCTCGACCATAAAGGTTGACCGGCCGCGTGCCAGATCGTCGGCGGCGCCGACGCGGCTGAAGAGGCGGTCGACGACACCGATATGGGCGGCCTTAGCCGGCACGAAGGAGCCGGCTTGCGCGAGCACCGCCAGGATCGCGTTCTGGCGCAAGAAGGTCGATTTGCCGGCCATGTTCGGGCCGGTGACGAGCCAGATCAGCCCCGATCTCTCCGGCGGCGCCGGCGACAGGTCGGCGGAATTGGCGACGAACGGTTTTCCCGAAGCCCGCAGCGCCTGCTCGACCACCGGATGCCGCCCGCCTTCGATGGCGAAGGCGCAGGTCTCGTCGACCCGCGGCCGCACCCAGCGCTCGTCGCAGGCGATCTCCGCAAGACCCGCCGCCACATCGAGCGCGGCCAACGCGTCGGCGACCTTTTGCAGAGCCTCCGCGGCTGCGGTCACCGAGGCGGCGAGACGGTCGAAGATCGCGTTCTCGATCTCCTGCGCGCGGCTGCCGGCGGCCTCGATCCGCTGCTCGAGGTCGGCGAGCTCGGCGGTGGTGAAGCGCATCGCCCCGGCCATGGTCTGCCGGTGGACGAAGGTCTCGGCATGCGGCGCGGTCCGGAACCGCTCGCCGGCGGCCTGAGGCACCTCGACGAAATAGCCGAGAAAATTGTTGTGCTTGATGCGCAGGGTGCGCGTCTCGGTCGCCTCGGCGTAGCGCGCCTGCAGGGCGGCGATGACACGCCGGCTCTCGTCGCGGAGATCGCGCGTCTCGTCGAGGTCGGCATCGTAGCCGGCGCGGACGAAATTGCCGTCGCGTTTGAGGAGCGGCAGCTCGTCGGCGAGCGCGGCGTCGATCGCGCCGGCGAGGTCCGGACCGGCGCTGCCGAGCGCTGCGGCGATGGCGGAGAGCTCGGCCGGCAGCTCGTCCATGCCC
>JAEZCD010000354.1 GCA_023430145.1 Pseudomonadota bacterium | reverse complement strand
GACCGGCCGCGCGCGAGCCGGCGAGGCGGGCGATGCGCGGCGAGCGCGAGCGCCATGCGCGGACGATCTCGTTGAAGCCGGCACGGTCGCCGAGGCGCTTGCGGACGAGGGCGAGGCCGTAGGCGGCGGCCTCGGTGGGCTTCCAGTCGAGCGAGATCTTGAACCAGTTGCCGCCGGTGCGGACCTGGCCGGTATTGTAGGCGAACCAGCCGAGGGCCTCGGCGCCCTCGGCCGACTTCTCGCCGTTCACGAAGGGCACGAACTGGGTCAAGAGATCGGCAGGCAGCTTCCGCGGCGGGTCGGCCGCCAGCAGCGCCACCATGATGTCGGTATAGGCCTTCTTGTTCTCGGGCGCCGCATCGCGCCATTCATAGGCGACGGGAACCGCCTCGAGCCCGCGGCCGGTCGCCGACAGGGACAGCACATAGCCTTCGGCCGCCTTGGCGCCGCCGCCGCGGTCGAGCGCCGTCTTGAACCAGTCGGCCGCCTCCGCCGCCTTCTGGTGTCGGTAGAGATACCAGCCGAGCAGCAGCGCATCGTCCGCCGCCCGCCCCTCGCGGGCGAGGCGCTCGATGGTGGCGAGATCCTCGGCCGGCACGGTCAGCGTCGGTTGCTCGGCGGCGCGGCCGACACGCTGGCGGATGCGGTCGGTCTGGATCGGCGCGAACTCGCCCGTCCCGTCGGCCGCCTTGCGCTCGAAGCCGAAGAGAGTGTCGAAGACGGGATCGGGCAGCAGCGCCAGGGCCTTTTGCATGGTCGCGAGCCGCTCGGACGGCGCCTCGCAGTTCTGCAGGATGTAGGCGTAAGCGTCGCGCGCCCGGCTCGCCCGGTCGGTCTTGGCGAAGGCCTCGGCGACGCGCCACAGGATGTCGACATTGGCGCAGACGAGCAGCGCCGGGGCCTCGGTGGCGACGGCGATGACGGAGTTCCATTGGCCGGCGTCGGAGGCGTTGACGAGCCGCCGCCGCGCCTCGCCCTCGTCGAGCTTGGTGACGAGATCGGCCGGCGGCGCCCAGCCGGGCTCGGCCTCCTGGCGCGCGGCGATCTCGCGCCGCAGCTCGGCGAAGCGGCCTTGCGCGAACATCGCCCACATGCGGACGACCGCCGGGTCGACGCCCGGGCCAGCGCCCGACAGGTCGGTCGGCGGCGTCCAGTCGGGATAGAGCGCCCGCAGCCGCGCGATCTCGGTCTCGAGCCGCCGCTGGTCGCCCTGAGCGGCGAAGTAGCGGAGCGCCGACTCGTCGACCTTCGGCCGTGCCGGCGTCTCGGGGGGCTGCGGCGCCGGCGCCACCTGCTGTCCGACCGCCGGGGCGATCACCGCCGCGAGCAGCAGGAGCAGGGGAACAGCCGGCCTCAAAGGCATCGAGGGTATTTCTCCGAAACCAGCGCGAGTGCCAGCAGATGCAGTGTCGACGGGTAGTATTGCGTCGGTCGGAACAATTTCAAGCTCGCCTCGATCGGCGCCCCGTCGAGTGCGCAGGCGAGGCTCGCAGCGAGCATCCGGTAGCCGGGATCCGTGAGCGTTTCCATGATCTTACCGCTCTCGACCTCGACCACCGCCGGAACCCCGCCATAGGTGTCGACCCAGAGCTTGCGGAAGAAGCCGAGCAGCTGCGAATCAGTCAGGCCGGCGCGAAGCAGATAGAGCGGAATCCGCAAGCCGTTGTAACCGAAAAGCGGTGGAAAGCCCGGCGCGGGGGCGAGCTTGCCGCCGGCGCCGATGCCGACCCAGTCACTCGGCAGCTGCGAGGCGCCGAACCGGGCGCCATCGAGCAGCCAGCGGCCGCCGCGGAACACCTCGTTCCACGCATATTGGGGAGCGAGCTCGTTCAGCGTGCCGAAGGCTTCGAACACCCAGTAGGACGGGTTCACCACCGTCGCGCCGTCCTTGTCGGTGAAGCCCGCCGCCCCGGGCAGCAGCATCGTCTGCCCGCCGGCCCTGGCGAGCACGCGCTCGCCGATCGCGGCGGCGATGCGGGCGCCGGCGCGCGTATAGCGCGGCTCGTTCCAGGCCTTGCCGCCGAGACCCAGCGCATAGGCGATCAGGATGTCGCCGTCGGTGGCGTTGTTGATGTCGGAGATGCGCGGGCTCGCCTTCGGGTCCCACCGCCAGGCGGCGAGGCCGTCGTCGCGAATGAGCAGCTCGGTGCGCGTGAAGGTCCAGATCGCCTCGAAGCTCGCCCGGTCGCCGGCAAAGAAGGCGAGCAGCAGGCCATAACCCTGGCTCTCGCTGTGCGTGATGCCGCCATTGGCGTCGTCGATCACGCGCCCGTTGCTGACGAATTTCTCGCGGTAGGCCTTCCAGTCGGCGGCCGACACCGTCCCCTGTGCAGCCTGCGCGGCGGCCTCGGAGGCGATGAGGCAGAGCAAGACGACGACCGCGACGAGGGCACCGCATGCGAGCGAGGCGAGGCCCTTTCCTCCCCCTGCAAGGGGGAGGTCGAGACGGCGAAGCCGTCCGGGTGGGGGTCTCTTATGGCTCGGAGGCGGCCCCTCTCTCGGCTCGCTTCGCGAGTGAGGAAGAAAACCCCCTCTCGGCTCGCTTCGCGAGTCCGGTCTCCCCCTTGCAGGGGCAGAGGAAGACCTCCCCGCGTGATCACTTGCAGGTCCATCGAGCCGGAACGGGAGGCACATGCCGGAGATCACGACGGGCGCCCGAGGCCGCGCACCCAGGCGAAGGTGCCGAGGCCGAGGAACACGCAGGACAGGGCGAGGCCGACCGCGTAGATGACGATGTTGCTCGACATCCAGTTGGCGGCGACGAGGCGCGCATTGGTCAGCGTCAGCGGCTGCGTCGGGAAGAACTGGATGTTCTCCACCGGCCGGCTCTGCAGCGTCCGCGTCGCCGGCAGGAAGGCCGTCACCCGGCCCGAGATCCGCGACCAGATCTCGGGATCGGTCATGTGCGCGGTATCGACGAGCAGCGCCTCCGGCGAGCGGGCGGCGAGCACCGTCCAGAGCTTCGGACCGAAGGCCGCGTTGCCCTGGGCGACGACGAGCGAGGCGCGGGCGCTCGGCTCGAACAGCGTCCCGGGTCCGCCGCCGATGCTGAGACTGGCGAAGGAGATGTCGAACGTGCGGTCGAGCCAGCCCTCGAAGGCGCCGACCCAGCCGCGCCAGCCGCCGCCGCCGCCGAGCTCGTCCTTCCAGCGGCCGTAGACGTCATCGTCGGGGTCGGCCTCGACGATCGGCGCCTCGCCGGCCTTGGAGGCCTCGGTCTGCCGGTAGCGCTGCAGCACCGCGTCGTAGCTCTCCACCATGCCGTCGGGCGTCGCCTCCGGCACCGTGGAGGTCGACCAGTCGGTGCGGGTCCGCTCGGAGATGCCGACCTGCGGCAGAAGGCCGGCCGGCAGCTGCTCGGCGGTGCCGACCATGATGGCGAGCTTGTCCTCCGCGGCGGCGAGCCCGGCGATGCTGGTGGTGCGCAGCGGCCGGCCGGAATCGCGGGCGATGCGCGACAGCAGCGTGCCGGCGGCGGAGATCGTCGGCACGTCGTGGCGGCCGAGCAGCAGCACGATCTCCTGGCCGCCCTGATTGTAGGGAAAGCCGGTGGCGCCGAGGGCCGACAGCTCCGGCAGCTGGCCGATGCGGGCGAAATCCGGCACCGAGAATTCGGTCGAGTCGAACAGTACGAAGCGCGGCGGCCCGGGCAGCGTCGCGCCGGGCAGGCAGCGCGCGTCGGAGGCGGTGTTGATCGTCGCCTCGATGACGATGTCGTTGACGCCGGCGTGGAAATGCCGGAACGGCACGCCGATCGGCGTGCGCCGGAAGATGCCGCCGCTCCTCGAGGCGAGATCGATGGTGGCGGCGACCTCGCCATTGACGATCACCGCGACGCTGCTCGTCGGCAGCACCTCGGCCGTATAGGCCGCGTCGAGGTAGAGCGTGCCCTCGCCATAGGCGCGGGCGTAGAAGTCGGAGGGCAGGCCGATGCCGAAGCGGCTGCGGAACCGGCGGCCGGAGAACTCCTCCGTGGCGATGCCCGCCTCGGCGAGCCGCACGCTCGCGGCGCGGGTGAAGAATGGCACGTCGGGTGCGCGCCAGGCGGCCGTGTCGAGCACGCGGCGCGATACGCCGATCGGCCGCAGCGTCGGGGCCTCGATGTCGGCGATCAGCCGGTCGATCTCCGCCGGCCCCGCACCGGCGACGACGAGCGTCGGCCCGGCGAGGCGCGGATCGGTCGCGAAGACCGGCTCGCCGGTTCGCGCCGCCCCGGGCAGCTCGCCGAGCATGCTGGTGAGGCTTGCCGTCGGGCCGAGCAGCACGGTGACGGTCCCCGGAGCGTGCGGGCCGAACGGCGTGTCGGCCAGCGTCACGATCGGATGCGGGTAGCGGCCCCGCAGCGCCAGGGCCTGCGCGAGGCGGAAGATGCGGCCGGCGGCGGCGGCGTCGCCCCCGCCGCCCGGCAGCACGAAGCGCAGATTGGTCGCGCCGGTGGCATCCACCCCCACCGCCGGCAGATCCTGCAGGCCGCGCAGATTGCGCAGGCGGCCGGCGAAGCTGAGGCCGGTCTCGGAGGGCGCGATGTCGGTCCAGAGCTCGTAGGTCGCCTTGACGTCGCAATCGGTCCGGTGCCGCTGCACGGCGTCGATCTGGACCAGATTCTGGCCCGGCCGAAGCACGCCGGGGCGAATTCCGGCCTGGATGCGCTCGATCGCGGTCGAGGAGCTGATCGGCGTCTCGATCACCGTCTGGCCGTTGATCGCGATCCTGAGCCGCGACGCCTCGGGCATGACGAGCACGGCGTTGATGTAGCCGACCGAGATCGTCGCCGGCAGCGCCGCCTCGTCCTCGGTGAGGAAGATCGCCCAGGCGCGGCGGTCGATCTCGCCGGAAAGCCGCAGCCTCGGAAACGGCACGAGATAGCGGTCCGGCATGAACACCGCCGGCTGCGCTGCCGGCTGCGCCTCCGCCGGCGGCGTCGGCGGCCGCTGCCCGGGAACGATCTCGAACGGGGCGACCGCCCGCGGCGTGGCCGAGACCGGCGGCGGTCCGCCCGGCTGGTCCTGCACGAGGGTCGGGCGTAGCCGCGGGGCGCCGAGATC